>JAKSLO010000001.1 GCA_024401185.1 Bacteroidaceae bacterium
TAAGGGAAAAGATCTTTTTCATTATTGTAGGATTTGAAGGATTTTGCTCTGAAGCCTCCCCAGCAGACTTATCAGCGGCCAGCTGCTGTGCTGCTTTAGGGGAGGCAGAGTGAAAGAAGGATGTGAGAGCCGACAGGAAGCGCGAGAAACTGCCGGTGTCCTTGCTTTCGGAGGGTATATTGGGAAGAGGAATGCCAGCTTCGGTCATGGCACAAGCGACCTTATCGGTCAGAACGGGAGCTGCCTCTTCCCATTCGGTAATCTCATCCACAAAGCCCCAGTCATGGGCTTCCTTGGCAGAGAGCCAGCCACCAACCTTCATAAGATCCAGGATTTCCTTGGTATCCTTGTCCTTGCACTTGGAGGCGTACATCTGAGCGACATTGGCATCCATCTTGTCGAGGTCAGTCTGCATCTGCTCGATGGACTCCTTCAAGTTCTGCAGCTGGTCAGAATTGAGCGAGCCCCACTCGAAGAATGATGTGCTGCACTTGTGGGCCAGGTACATGGCGCTTGCGTCCATGCTGACATGCTTGGCACCGAGTGAAGCGATGGTTGCTGCAGAAGCATTCATGCCCACAAAATGGACATTGACGTTGCCATGGTTGCGGAACGCACTGGCAATACTGAGAGCGGTGGCGAGTGAACCACCGAGACTATCTATCAGAACATTGACTTCCTTGTCCTTGTTCTGGCCGAGGATGTAGTCCACATAGCTGCGGTCGAAGTCATATCCACCGACATAGCCTGTAAGATGGAGGTGATAATTGGTCTTTGGCATTGCAAATTGAACTTTTTTGCAAAGATAAAACCATATATATAATAAGGAAAAGACGGAAAATTAGTAATTTTGCAATCATAAATCTGAGAATGGCATTATTCATGAAGTAATTATAATAACATGAATAATAAATTTTAATTCAATATTGGGTAATTAATTAAATTTTGAATAATATGTTTGTATGGTTTAACCCTTATTACTTTGCTTGCAAAATTAATAAATGGATACAAAATACTAGAGTAAAGAATAATATAGAAAAAAGGCTTCCATCACTTCTTGTTGAGATCTTAGATTTTATAATTTTCCTTCTCAGCTTAATTACAGCTTTTATTGTTGTTTTGGGACCTGTAGCACTTTTATATGCCTTATTCAAATAAAGGAACATGCTGCGATATCATTCTATTTTGAAGAAGGTATTCATTCTATGGATATTATTCTGAATGTTTAATAAAAGTAAGAAGGCTCCTGATGGGAGCCTTTCTTCTTGTCTATGTCTCAACCGCTTAATAGCGGCTGAAGACATGACCATCGGAGAAGTAGTAATCATCGATGAAGAGATCTCTGGCAAAAGCCTCTACATTGAAGTAACGGCTGGCAAACTCAGACATCTCGTGTTCGTAGCACTCCTCATAGATGTGCCAAGCGAAATCCTCCTCACTCTTCCATTCGCCCTGATAGGCATCCTCGAAACCATCAACATCATCGTGACCCAACTCATTGATGTAAATCTCAGCGGCTTCCTGATTATCGCACTTGGCGTACTCGAGAATCTTGTCGAATGTGTCATGCAGACCACTCTCGCTGTACCAACAGTAGGGAAATCCCTGAAAATCCTGGTACATCAACTCGGGATCCTCCTCATCACTGTGAACGGCCTTGCAGAACTCTATGAACTCATCGTAGCTGTCGAAGGATGCAAGATTGACCCACAATCCGTAGAGATCACCACCATTGTACTTATAATATGACCCTACGTAAACGGCTGGCTCATCTTCATCATTGTAGCTGGCGTGCTCATTGATGTAATCAATCACTTCCAGAAGATTCATCTGCTCATCTTCGGGCTTGTTACTGATGTAGGCACTTACATTGTTCAGGATGCGATCCTCAGAACCTAATGTGTAAACTCTTAACTCTCTCATTTTTGAAAAGATTTTATTGTTGAACTTGTAGCTTGTCATCGCTGTTTCTTTTGACATACAGGTACTTCGAGAGGTGTTAGGCTGACACCAGCAAGGATGAACAAGACTTTTTTACCCGAAGGGCTCAGCCAAAATCCGTGTGAGCGAGTAAGAGGGATTTTTGTCAAAAAGTGGCAGTACACCTGCCTTGCGCCCATCGGGCTGTCAACGTGCCTCCGTACCTTTGTATGCCAAAACGGAACTATATAGCGGTGAACAAAGCGGCCACAAGTAACAATGAAAGCAAAATGAGGGAGTGTTGGAACATAGGGACAAGAGGAACGCCGACACAGTAAGGAACCATGCCGGCGTCAGTTTAACAAGTATATGAGAAAAATGTGTAGATGCTACCTTGCCACAGGGATAAGTGATTTGAGTGCGGTAAGCTTTACCTCGATTTGATAGCCTGCCGGTGTGCCTGTAGGTGTACCCGTAACGGTGGTGACTTGGATAGTGGGGAAATCCTCCTTCGTGCCGATGAGGAAGTTCTGCCCAGAGGCTGTAGTGACGAGGAAGGCGAGGTTGTACTGGGTAGGGATTTGCTGTGTGGTACGAAAAGAGAGCGTCGTAGATTCAGCATGACCATTATTCTCGGGGGCATCTACCGCTTCACATTCGGGAATGCCGTGAAAAGAGATTGGGATGTTGGGCGCGAACACACCGACCGGGATGCCAGAGCGGAAGGAAAGAGCGAGGTTGGGTGTAAGCTGATGACAATAGAGATACGATAGAGATGTAATGCCAGGTAATTTCATGAGGCTTCAAGAGATTTCAGATGATACATTCGCCGATTTTGTCCCATTTCACGAACTGGAGACAAAAAAGACAAGAAGGGGGTTAAAGTCGGGAAGATTTTTTCGACTTTTTTTTAGGTTTTGAGGAATGCGATGCGAGTTTGCTGCGAAGCGTAGCCTTTTCGTTCGCTTTCCTCTTTCGGTTGTAGATTTGCTGGATGGCACACCAGTTGGTATCATTATACTCGATACCATTGTCCTCCATGAAAGCATCAATCATATCTTTGAGCTGAATATGGAGGACCTTATGGTTGTGCAGTACATTCCACAGATCGACAATGAAATCGTTGCGGATGGTTTCGGCAAGCAGCTCCGCTCCAGCCGGGGAGAGGTAATTGTACTGCCGAACATCCTTGCAACGGAATGTTGGGATATAGATGGTGACATTCGCAGAAGGATCACGCTTTGGCGGTTCTGCAGGCTGTGGCATCAGGAAACGACGAAGAATGTCTGTCTCAGGCTGGTCGCGTGTAAGCTCGACAGGCTGAGTACCCCCTTGCTTGTGTATGAACCACTGAGCAAGGTAGGGAGGAAGAGTAATAGATAATGTAAACTGGCTCATGCTGCAAAGGTACTGCGAATCTACGTAACTCTAGGTGCTAAAAATACTAATAACGCTACAAGGGGTATATATTTTCGCATTTACATGTTCTACAAATTCTCTACTACTGAATATCAATATGTTATATTGTAGAAGTAGTAGAAAAACTACTATATAGAGGCCCTTCGTAGAACGAGCCTCAGAGATTTGTAGAACAGTGTAGAAGCCCGTAGAAAAATGTAGTGCTTTTAACGCACTCATTTGAAGCCTTGTAGAACGTGTAGAGCGTGTAGATGCAGGCTTCGCGCACACACGCGAGAGGATTTTGAGCGAAAGAGAGAGGGGTGACAACTCAGCAGCTGCCACCCCTCACTCAGTAACCATCCTCATCCTCGTCCCCGAAGTCCAAGGTTTTCTGCGGATCCGGCTCCGGCGGTTCCGCAGGATCCTGGACTTCTTCCTCGATGTCACCCGACACGTTATCAAGGTTGAGGTCGTACCGTTCCTTGATACGTGCATAATCGAAACAGTAGGCAATGTCCACGGAGGAAACGTCGTAGGACCTTCCGTTGCGTGTTTCAATAACGGGATAGCCATTGCGCATCTGCTTGAAACGGCACGAGTTCTTGACACCAAGGAATCCCTCGCTCATCTCCAGATAATACTTGAAGGAAGCCTTTGCAATGGTATCGCCATGTGTCTGCACCACGAACCTGTTGTATTCTGCCAGTACGCTGGAGATACGCAGGTAGAGAATCTGCGTAGGACGCTGGAAGCTGCGAGTGGTCTTGTCCCTGAGTCCTGACAGCGTAGTACGTACATCTATGCGGTAGTCACCATCCATATTGATGGAGCCAGCCGCACGCATGGCACGCAGACTCTCCCAGAATCCGCTGACCTCATTGTTCTCAATGACGTAGCGGTTCTGCAGCAGAATACCATCCACGCAGACCTTCAGCATGTCATTGTAATCGAAGGGAAGGATAATGCTGTAGCCAAGGGCGCGGAGAGAAGCGAGCGGAATGATCCAGTTCTGGAGCGTTCGGGTCTCGACCTTCTCATCCCGAAGCTTATCCTCGATGTCCTTCTTGGCTTCCTTGTAAGCCTCACTGAATCCTGCCACGAACTTCTCACGATGGCGAAGGATGTCCATTGTGAGATGTGAGAGTCCTTGCTGTTCCAGCGTGATGAGCGCATCGAACCTCCTTTGCTCTTCCGTACTGAACTCAGCCTTGCTGAAGGTAAGGAAGATCATACGGGAGAAGAGCGCGATGTCGGCGGTAGCCATTTCCTGACCGCTGATGATGATACCCGACTGTACACGTGTTGTCATCTTCTGCTTGCCACGATCCATGTCCATCTTCGTGCGACCGGTACCATCCCAGAGCGCCTTGAAGAACTCACGCTTCTTGTTGTTGATGTCGTTCTTGAACTCATCAAAATGCACGAGCGCATTGGAACACTGCCCTATAGCCTCGCCCATAGCCGAGATGGTAGTGTTCTCAATGTTGGGGGCTTCAAGCTCCAGATAGAAGAAGGCCATGAGAGCGTGACCGAGCTGCGACTTTCCGGAGCCCTTGGGACCGAAAAGGTTCAGCATGGGGAAATGCTTGGTACGGCCGAAGACCACATCACGGAACAAGGTGGCCAGCATGAAGCAGAAGCCCACCTTGCCGTTGTTTCCGAACACATCGACAAGAGCACCCACATATTCATCGAGCCTTGTGGTGTTCTCACCCTTATAGATGAACTTACGTTCCCACTGGTAGAGATCATCCTCATCCTTATAGATGGCACTGTTGGAGGGCAGATAGTAGTTGCCCATCTCGCCGAGGCGCACTACACCATATATGTCCGTTTCGTGCCATCTGCCATTATAATAGACTCCGTTACCGAAAGCAAAGAAGCCACGCTTGTGCCATCCGAGCTGCACAATCTCCATCGCTGTGTCCACCTTCTGGAACACGTAGCGCTTCAGGCACTGCAGCTGTTCCTCCTTGGCGAACCAGATGAAATTGCCCAAGGCTTCGACACGCTTTCGGAAGGTATTGAGCGAGACCATATCGTCCGTCTTCAGCTCAATCATCTCCTCGTAGTCAAATTCATTGCGTATAATGAAGAGACGCTTTGAATTGACGGGATCCTTGATATGGAAAAGAGGCACAAGCATGAAATTGGACCACTGGAACACATCGCCCTGCTTGCCATAGGAGAAATAACTGTTCCTGTTCACCCAGAACTTATATTTCTCATAGTCCTCGCGGTCGATAGTGTTCTTTTTCTTGTCCTTCTCGCGCATCTTTTCCATCGCCTCTGCGACTGCCGTTTTCCAGAGCTTTATCTTACCATCTATCTTGGCGAGCTTCTCATAGTACATTTCCCTGTTTACGGCATCCGTATAGGAAACGAGGCGAGCCACTTCCTTCACGGCGTATGATTTGCGGTGCTGATCGTCACTGGCAAGTGCAAAGTGCTGATGCGCCGCCCATACGATGAAATCCTGTTCCTCCATGCGGTCGAAGATTTCCTTCGACGTGATGTAGGAATCAGGATCCTGCTTCTCTCCGTTGTCCGAGAGCGGGATGGGACGCACATAGACAGTGAAACCGCATTTCAAGGCTATCTCACCATTGGCGAGTACAGCCTTGGTGCCAGGAGGGAACTGGCTATCATCCTTCTGCACATCGGCATCCGGGAGGAAGCAGACCTGCGAGGCGTACTTCTTTATCTGCTTGAAGTGGTCCTCACTCCATGCACATCCAAGGGAGGCAATGGCATTGGCCACACCAATGGATTGCATGCGTATGGCATCGGGCGCACCCTCCATGAGATAGAAACGCTCATCGAGAGCCGCCTGATGCAGTGCATTCTCAATACCGAAGATAACCCTGGACTTCTCGAAGATAGGTGTTGTGGAGGTGTTGATGTACTTGGATTCCGGACGTTCCCCTGGTCTAATGGGCTTCTGATGACTGGGGATGACGCGAGCTGTGAAGCTGATAACACGATGATAGCGGTCGCGGATGGGGATTGTCAGTCGATCGCGGAAGAAGTCAAAGAAGCCTCCATCTTTTTCCCTTTTCTTCAGAACGCCCACCTGTTCGGCAGCATCAAGGCTATACCCATTATTCTTCAGATGGGTAGAGAGGGCGTCCCACGAGTCAGGAGCGTAGCCGATGCCTTCTTCCTTGACGTAGTCCTCTCCCCAACGGGACACGGCATAGTCATAGGCATCCTTACACTCCGAAAGATTCTTGGCAAAGAACTCCTGGGCTGCATTCGCCACGATATAGAGCCCTTCCTTTGCCTTGCGCTCCTCCATGGCCTTGCGGTCTGTCTCTTCCTCCACCTCGATGGAATACTTCTTGGCAAGGTAGAGCAACGCATCACGATACGACCAGTTTTCGTGCTTCATCACGAAACTGATCGGATCACCGCCTTCACCACAGGCACCGTAGCAGTGCCAGGTATTCTTCACGGGGTTGACCTTGAAGGAAGGCGTGTTCTCGTTATGGAAGGGACAGCAGCACTCGTACAACCTGCCACGCTTTTTGAGCGTGACAAAGTCACCGACCACATCCTCAATCTTTGCCGAGTCCTGTATCTTGTCTGTTGTAATCTGCTTTATCATATCGTAGAGAAGATTTGCTTGCCAGCAACCTTCTCCATCTCAGCCTTACAAGCATCAGGGATTCGACAAAGCCCGGCAGTCCAATTATAGAAATGTTTGCGAGTCAGATGACACCCTTCGCAAACTTTCTTGATGAAAGGAGAGCGGTCCCCATAAGGGATGCTCTCAATGTATGCTTTGAGCTCTTTACGCTCAACTGCGATGATTTCCTTTGTTGTCATGATCATCTGGGTGCTTGCGTGTTACCTTATGCTTAATCTTCACCACAGCGAAGTTCAACTCAATCTCAGTCTCTGTTGACTCTGTGGCAAGATTACTACCAACCACATCAGCAAGCAGCTCTCCGGAACGCTGCAGAAGGCTACTTTGCTGCATTCCTCCGTCCTCCACATTCTGCAAGGCTTCCATGGTACGAGCCATCTCACGTACCTTTGCGTACGTCTCGATGATGGCGATGGTGGTCTGCACGGCACGAGGTGACTTTAGGATAGTAGCCAGCATGTAGAGACCACGCTCCGTAAAAGCCTTGAAATTGTATTTGGAGTAGTGCCCTTTGCCTTGTTCTAAGGTAACATTTTGTGACCTTAGAACTGTAGATTCCTTATTATCAAGTTCTAAGACATAGCCATCAGGGAACCTTTCTGGATTACGTCTTACAGCCTGGTTTATCTGTTTCGTCTCTACACCATAGAGCTGCGCCACGTCGCTGTCAAGCAGCACATACTGTCCTTTGTACTCGAGCATCTTGCCCTTAATACTCTCAATTGTTGCTAATTCTGTATTCATATATTAGTAAATTATGTATGCACGTGAAAAGGGCGATCTTCACAGACAGCCCTTTCGGTTATCTAACATATCCCCGCTCCTTTATCACCGAGCAGGTATTCCGTTGTCTCTTTGTCGCTGAAATAAAGTTTGCGGTCCAATCTGTGACATGGCAGCTTGCCTCTCTCAACAAGTTTTCTGACTGCTTCCTCAGATCTGCCAAGCTTTTTTGCCATCTCCGCCAGAGTAAGCACTTTATCTTGCATCTTATTAAGATGCTCAGCCGTTGCTTCTGCGATTGCCTTTATATCAGCGGGAAAGAGTACTGTTGTCTTCTTCATATTGTTTCAGTATAAATCGTAACTAACCGTGAGGCTGGTTGATAGTGACCTCGAATCTTAAACCCTTTCACTGCTGATTGTAGAGCATTAACTCGTGCAATAAGCACAGACATAGAGTAAACTTCCTCAACCGTACTGAAGAACCCGGTTTTCTTTTCGCCATTTTCAAGCGAACGCAGCCATTCCATTTTGGATTTGACCACTTCATTCTTTTGCTTTTCCATTTCTATTTATATGAGATTTAATTGCACTTTTGCTTCTGACATTAGATAGATGCTCACTTTTTTTTTGATTGCTTTGCAAGCATCATGCGTTTCATTGAATCGATAGACAAAATTCTTGATTTGTATGACTGATAGGCCAGTAATAGCAGCTATCTCCACATTTTCATGGTCAGGATACAATTTTCTAATTTGCTCTTTGACTGCTTTTGAGATTTTTGACATAATTTATCTGTAATAATTTTGCACATTCCAACAAACTGACTAACTTTGCGTCATATTTATGGCGAGTATATGCCAATATTTACAACATTCGACAGTTTGTTTGTAAGTTATTGGCTGCAAAATTACTTACTAACAGCCGAGCAAAAGAAGACTTTGCAGAATAATTAAGTTATAACACCCCATTTTGGACTAACTAACTAACTAAACAAATGGCAAACAAAACAGAGGATAAGGACAAGGTAAGAGCCCTGTTAAAATATTACAAAACGAACCAGACAGAGTTCGCTGCAAGGCTCGGTTTTTCACAGTCTGCATTGGCACACTGGATAACGAGAAACAAGCTACCTTTCGATGTTATGCACAAGATTGCCGAGACATGTGAAGAAATATCCTTCAGCTGGCTCGTTACTGGCATGGGACCAATGTTATTGAAAGATGGGGGACTGACAGAGGAGCAGATGGCAAGTGACGGAATGATGCCAGGCGGAAAAGCCGCTTTTATTCCAGGACTTGACTGTGATGAATTTGTGCAATGTCAGGGATTCAGTCTTGAACCCACAATTCATCAGGGTGACTTCATCGGATTGAAGAAACTTCGAGAGGATGAGGTCATTGATCCCGAGCGCATCTATCTTGTCACCATGACAGACGGCACTCAAATGCTACGATATGTAGCTAATATAAAAGAAGAGGAAATGTACGAACTTACAGCAGAAACAAACAGAAGAAGTTTGCAAGTTCCGTACGAAAAGATACATATATTAAAAAAAGTAGTATTTGTTGGCAAAATGATTTAGCACAATTTGGAAATCTGCCATCAAATTACTACCTTTGCAGTGACAAACTAACTAACTAACTAAATTAGATTTGCCAATGACAAAGTAGACCAGCTGCATCGCCTCAGCATCTAGGATGTTGGAGGTTGGTAGACGGAAGGCAAGCAAGCGTGCTACTGGACGTGCTACCTGAGAAAAAGAATGTAGCCTACGAGATGATTATTAAAGATATAAGGTGGAAGGTTCGATTTCCTTCCAGATCACGAAAAAGGGATAGGCACGTGCTACCAAACGTGCTACCACCAATAAAAATGGCTGATAACGAACTGATAATCAGAAAGATGTTCGTTTTCCATCCGAATCACAAATGGGATAATCCCCAAAAACAAAAAATCGAGGAGATGAGTTATCGCTCACCTCCTCTTGTTTTCAATAGTCAAAATAGAGACAACTGAAAAAGGGGAGAAGTTAACCTCACGGTATACTCTCCCTTTTTATCTCAAAGAACATTCACCACATTGATGCCATCGAAAACGTGAATATCAACGAGGAATAAATCTCTTGTACTATCAACTTTAATTCGTTATGCCCTGATAGGTGCGCTGCACTTCCTCGTAACTCTGCAAATTTCCGATGTCATAGCGTTTACCAGGCATCTCCATTGCATGAACGGGCGTCTGGGTGCAAAGCCAGGCAATGTAGCTGCCAGGTGCATCCGTACCACAGCCAGAGGCAATGCCCTGCTTAACCAAACGGGCATCCTCACGGGTATAGTAGTAGAAAGGAGGACAGCACCAATTGGATTTGGGCTGTGCCGGCTTCTCTTCCATGTCGAGAATTTTATCATCGTCGTCAATGGTAACCACACCACATTTCACCAAGCGTTCGGGACGCGCCTCGAAGTATCGCATGATGCAACTACTCTGTTTCTCGACAGCATAATGCACAAAACGCTGTAAGCTAAAATCGAGCACATTATCGCCGGCAATGACAAGCATGTCATCATCAATGTGAAGCTGATCAATGGCAAACTGAATGTCGCACACAGCACCCAAACGGCTCTCATTGGTTGACGTACCATCATCGACGACTGTAATCTTCTGAGACTTTACACCACCCCACTCCTCAAAGAAATGAGCAAAACGATGATTAGAGATGACAACAAATTCATCAACAAGTCCTGCACCATCGATATCATCGATAAGCCAGTCGAGAATGGTCTTATCACCCACTTTGAGCAAAGGTTTGGGGAAATTCTCTGTAAGAGGATAAAGGCGAGTGGCATAGCCAGCTGCAAGTATTAAGCACTTCATTGTCGTTTTGAAATAAAATTAACTACTGAAACATTAAACCATCGGCGCTGTCGCAAATATGCACAGAGTATTTGCCTTGAAGGGCAGGGAAAACATGCAGATACTCCTCGCCTACCTTCTGCCGAATAGTATCAGCATACTCTGGATTGATAAGCGCCATGCAACAGCCTTTGAAACCTGCGCCACTGAAACGTCCACCATAGATACCCTCTGTATGAGTCATTATGTCGTAGAGCGTCTTGAGCTCAGGAGAACCCGTCTCCCAATTGTAGATGCTACTACGACCACTCTCAAAGCTCAGACGGCCATATTCCTCGATGTCACCGCGACGCCATGCTTCGGCTCCCTGCTGTACACGGTCAAACTCAGTAAACCAATGTTCTGCACGTAACCGCCAGTTGAGGGGGAGTCGATCACGGAACTCATCGTACACACTACGGGGAATGTCGCGCATATTTGTCTCGTTGAACTTGCCATACTCCATACCAGCAAATGCAGCCAAGGCGTAAGCAGCTGAACGACACTCATCGACACGCATATTAAACTTACTACCAGCCAAGGTGCGCTCCACACCGCTGAAGAAGATGGCAATCTTGTAGGGCTTCATGAAAGGGCTGGTAGGAATAAGTTCATACTTATCGTTGCTGGTGTCAAGATATAGCAAGTGATTGGCACGAGAGTACATTTCACAACTCTGATCAAGCTTACCACTATTGACACCCACATACTCATTTTCTGCGCCTACACTCATCATGATCAGTTCAAGAGGTTCAGGGTGCACATCGTTGACATCGCAGAGAGCCTTGAGAAAGACTAAGACAACAGCGGCAGAGCTACTCAAACCACCGATAGGCAAAGAGCCTTCGATAACGCCACTCAAACCATTGTGCAAAGGATATTTCTCTGCCAGTTTGAGTGTAGCACCACGCAAATAGTCGGCCCAGTCATCCTGCTTATACTTAGGTACTTCGCGTACATGCCACTGGGCACGCTTGCCAAATTGCAGAGAACAAAGTTCTACAACACCATTATGCTTGACATTATAGGCAATGTGAATGCCTTTGTCAATGGCAAGACCGGTAATTTTACCTAAGTTATGATCACTGTGCGCTCCGATGGGGCAAATTCGGTAGGGACAAAATGCCAAACGATCGGGAGTACGTTTATAAATCTCGAGAAACTTATCTTGACAAAGCATGGTATAAGATATGCATTAAATGTTGGACGCAGATTTCACAGATCAAAGCAACTACAGGATGTTACTCAGAACGTTGCTGAATCTGTGGAATCTGTGTCATAAAATTATTGATTATTCCTCGCGAAGATCAACCTTCAACTGCAGTTCATCAAGCTGTGACTGGTCAAGGTAGCCAGGGGCATCGAGCATAACGTCGCGACCACTGTTGTTCTTGGGGAATGCAATGCAATCGCGAATGCTGTCCAATCCGGCAAAGAGGCTTACGAAACGATCAAGGCCATAAGCCAAACCACCATGAGGGGGTGCACCAAACTTGAAGGCATTCATCAAGAAGCCGAACTTAAGCTGTGCCTGCTCGGGAGTGAAGCCAAGAATCTCAAAAATCTTCTGCTGAAGTTTGGCATCGTGAATACGGATGCTACCGCCACCAACTTCAACACCATTGATGACCATGTCGTAGGCATTAGCACGCACACTGGCAGGATCGGTATCGAGCAAGGGAATATCCTCTGGTTTGGGAGAAGTGAAAGGATGGTGCATGGCCATGAGTCGCTGCTCCTCATCGCTCCACTCGTACATGGGGAAATCAATAACCCAGAGGCAAGAGAACTTGTTCTTGTCACGCAATCCCATCTGGCTACCCATCTCAAGACGCAACTCGCACAACTGCTTGCGCACCTTCATGGCATCATCACCCGAAAGGATAAGGATAAGGTCGCCGGGCTTTGCTTCCATCTTCTGTTTGAGCACCTGAAGAGCATCCTGATTATAGAACTTATCAACACTACTCTTGACGCTGCCATCCTCTTGTACGCGAGCATACACAAGGCCCTTAGCACCAATCTGAGGACGCTTAACAAACTCAATCAACTGATCGAGCTGCTTGCGAGTAAGTACTGCCTGACCTTCGCAGCAAATACCTCCCACATAAGCAGCAGAATCGAACACGCTGAATCCTTCGGGGAAAATGCTCTCAACCAACTCGCGAGAAGCATTGTCGGGTTGCTGATTCTTGAGCTCAACAAACTTCATACCGAAACGAGTATCGGGTTTGTCGCTACCATAATACTTCATAGCATCTGCCCATGTCATACGGGGAAGTGCGGGAATGTCAAGATTAAGAATAACCTTGAAGAGGTGACGGCTCATGCCCTCGAACATCTGCAAGATGTCCTCCTGCTCAACAAATGACATTTCACAGTCAATCTGAGTGAACTCTGGCTGACGGTCAGCACGAAGATCTTCGTCACGGAAGCACTTACAAATCTGGAAATAACGGTCGATGCCTGCAACCATGCAAAGTTGCTTCAGGGTTTGAGGACTTTGGGGAAGTGCATAGAACTGACCGGGATTCATACGTGAGGGAACGACGAAATCACGTGCACCCTCAGGAGTACTATTGACAAGGACAGGAGTTTCAATCTCCAAGAAACCTTGCTGATCAAGATAGCGACGAACCTCAAATGCGAACTTATGACGCAACTGAAGATTACTGCGGACGGGATTACGACGAATGTCAAGATAGCGATACTTCATACGAAGATCATCACCGCCATCACTCTGATCCTCGATGGTAAAGGGGGGGGTAAGACTCTCGTTCAAGACATTGAGCGTCTTAACCAAGATCTCAATGTCACCTGTGGGGATGTTAGGATTTTTATTGCTTCGCTCGCTTACTTCGCCTGTAACCTGAATGACCCACTCACGTCCCAATCGATTTGCCTGCTCGCATAACTGGGCATCATATTCATCATTGAACACCAACTGAGTAATGCCATAACGATCGCGGAGGTCAACGAAGGTCATACCTCCAAATTTACGGGTACGCTGTACCCATCCGGCCAGCGTAACGGTTGTGCCTGCATCACTAAGACGCAACTCACCATTTGTTTTAGTTCTGAACATATTTATGTTATATTATTGTTTTCCGTGCAAAGTTACAAAAAAAACAAGACTAATCATTCATTTTTCGACACAGAATGTGCAGATATGCGGATATTACCTGTTATGCAAGCAAGTTTTTCTTAGATTTCATGGTTAAGGTTGAATGAGAAGGCCATGCGAATTAGTGATTGACAGAATAGAAGAGTGCATAAATAAAGACAAACAGCAACGTGGCTGCATAACTAAGAGGCACAAGGTGCGCATCGTCTTTCAGAATACCAGAGGAGGAATAAGCTGCACTGAAAAATTTTCTTGACTCTGACATTCGGGAGCACAAATACAAGTACAACCTGTACACAAGAAAGCCACAGATTACACCCCAGATAGTACCACAAAGTATGTCTCCAGGATAATGCACACCAAGATAGATGCGCGAAAAACTACTCAGTGAGGCATAAAGAATCATAGTAAAAGTAACCCATCTGTAACGGATAATTAACGAGATGAATGTACAGATTGCAAAACCATTGGCAGCATGGGATGAGAAGAAGCCATAAAGCCCCCCACGATACCCATCCACCACATCAACAAGTCCTTCGAGCGCTGGTTCATGGGTAGGACGGAAACGGTGTACTAAAGGCTTGCAAATGCCACTGGCACCTTGATCTGCCAGCAAGATGGCAATGCCAACCATGAAGATAATCATCAACAGATGGCGCACATCGAAACTGCGAGCCAAAACGATGAGAATAACCAGATAAAAGACTGTCCATGTGCCCACCGTGGTAATGGCCATCCATACCCCATCCCAGAAAACAGATTCACTACCGTTCAAGGAAAGAAGCAACTTCTGATCAAGATGAATGAGCGTTTCGAGCATAATCTAACAAATAATAACAGTTATAACAGTTGAATCAAATAACCTCAATTGCCTTAGCTGAAATCCAGCCTTCCTTGCCGTCAGAGAGACGAATCTGATACCAATCCTGCATGCTCTGGTCAATAATCTTCATAGACGTTCCTGAATGAAGAAGGAACAAATCGGTACCAGCATCTGCCGGTGTACTCTTAACTGCTACAGAACTCTCTATAACCACCGCTCCATCACGATTTTGCTGACGACCGCGCTGTTGGATGGCAAACACATTACTCATCACCACAAAAACAAACAGTACGATGGCACAATAAAATCCGCTTTTACGGACAACCATGCGCTGTCCGAAGAAATAGAGAAGCAAACAAACCTGCATGACTACAAAGAAAATGATACCTGTCCATATCCAAGCGTTCACGCTCATCATGTTAAGCAAAGAGTGGTACCAGCGAACAAAGAGCAGCTCTTCCTCAGGCACAATCTTATCGACCGTCTTGCTTCGCGCCAACTGAAGATTCACACGCAAGTCAGCATCACCTGGATTCAGCAGATAGGCACGTTCATACCACAAAATGGATTGGGCAATGTCATCAAGACGATAATAGCAGTTACCGAGATTATAGTACACGTCAGCACTTTCGCCATCTTGGATAATTTCCTTGTAAATAGGGATTGCTTCTTCGTATCTCTCAAACGAATATGCCTTGTCAGCCTTTGCCTTCAAGGCTTGCACGTCACCTTCTGCACTAACCGAGAGGGAGAACAAAGAGCACAAAATATAAAGAATAAGATTTTTCATCTTTGCAACTAGTTAATTATTTGAACATTCAACAAACGCTCTTCATCAGTTTTATAAGTCACTTATTTTCAGCAGAAAAGCCTTCGCATTAGTATTTGTCTGTAAAACCATGCTTAAACCAATCTCTTACGATTTATAAGAAAAGACGGATGTTTGTCTATCTTATCTTCTCATCGAGCTGGGTAATCACATCGGTGGCATCGCTGAATAGATGTCCCATGGTCGTAGCAGGATCGCCAGGTGCAAAACGGGCGAACTCACATTCGCTCAGCAAATGCAGGAACTTGCTGACTGACTCCTCATCAGCACCACGCTGCTGAAGAACCTCACTGACATTATCCTTGTTGAGCTCTGTCAACGGTAGAGAAAGTTTATCGCTCACATATCCCCACAAAGCACGCATTACCTCGTCGTAGAATGGCTCTGCCTTACCTGCTTCAAGCAACTTAGAGGCATTTCGAAGGCGCTTGGCAGCAGCTTTCCCTGCCTTGCGACCACGCTTACCCACGAAGTCTGCATTGGCTTTGGCAAAATGACGCAATACAACCACGGCCACGGCAAACAAAAGCAAAGCAACAAGATAGGACATCCAATGAACGAGACTGCCAAACATGCTGTCACCAGGTTGTTTGAGAGAGACATCACCTTGCTTAATATAACGAATATCATTAGCCAACTCTTTGAGTTCCTCCTGTTGTACAGCAGTATGTGCTGTCTCCACACCCTTGGCAACACCCAATGTAAACTCGTCTGTCTTCAATGTCTTATACTGATTGCTCTCAGTATCAAAATAGCAGAACTCTACCGCAGGAATAGTATATTTGCCACCATGATGAGGCACAGCCACATATTCGTAGGTGACCTTGCCACTTGTACCACTGGTGGTAAGTTTGGTTGCCTGAGTGGTTTTGGGATCGTATTGTTCGAAATCCTTTGGCCACTGCACAACAGGCGCATTGATAAGCTTAATGTTACCAGTGCCATTGACGGTCAGGGTAAGGGTAGTTGCGTCGTTGGCATCAATCTGCTCTGGAGTCATCTTGGCATTAATAGAGAATCCCTTTCCTACAGCACCGCTAAAGTTCTCTGGTTTGGCTGGCAGGGGATCCACCTGAATCTCGACTGCTGGCGCACGCACAATCTTCTTGACACGCTGCATGATGCTTCCACCACCAAAGAATGCATCGAAGGGATCGACGTTTCTATCTTGTGTCACCACATCTGCCTCATAGTCAATACCAGGGATGGTAAGCTTACCTGTACGCTGAGGGAAAAGTACATATTGCCTCCAAACCACCGTACCATAGTTTTTGCCTCCTACATTCTCCCAAGTGAAGCTCTTCTGCTGAGGCAATTCTATCTCTTGTACATGGAAACCATCCAATTGTGGCATTTCACCAGCCAACTGCTCAACGGTAATCAAGGAGTAGAGTTTGTACGTCAACAAGATGGCTTCCTGTTCATACACACGCTTCTTGCTGGCAGTAACAGCAAAATACAGATCCTTTGCACCAATATGTTCGTCGCTGGTAGGTGTGTGCATACGCCCTACGCTTCCAGCACTTTGCTGCGAGCCATAACCACTTTGATTGCCATTTCCCCTCCCCTGCTGTCCTTGCGACGAACCTGAGCTACCTGGCAATACCTCTATCTTGGCCGTATTACTCTTGACCTTCTTACCGCCACTATTAAGCGAGGCTGAGGGCAAGGTATAAGTACCAGCCTTTTTGGGGGAAAGTGTATAAGTAAACGTCGTGCTACTACTTTGAGTCGTACGTCCGTTGATGATACTGATACTGCTACTCGTGCTGATACTAGGACCAAAAAGCAAGTCAAATCCATCGAAATCTCCATCCAACTGGATGCGATCAAAATCATTATTATCCAGAGTGTACGAAACCCTGATGCGACGACCCTCTTCAGCTTGCGAGGGTGCCTGCAGAGTAAGTTTCTGCGCCCAGATGGGTGCCGCGCTCAAGGCGACAAGCAAACAGAGCAAAATACGTTTCATAATTATTACTGATAATTGATGGTTTACAATTTATAGTTGAACATAAGTTTGTCGGTTTGTCACTTACTATTTTCTGACATCGGGTTTGATTCAACATACGTGAATCCATTTAATCCCTTCATCACAGAATAAACTGTAAATATACAAACCGCAAGCTCTTTACATTACCAATTCTTCTGCAAGCGCCTGGGACCTGCATTCTGTTGCTGCTCCTGTTCCTCCTTACGCTGGTTATAGCGATTAAGACGATCCTGGGTTTGACGCTCATTCTGCATAGCCGCATTCAGCATTTGTTCGGCAGCTTCCTTGCTGAGTTCATTCTGCTTGGGTTGCTGCTGCTGTTGTTGTTGCTTATCTTGCTGATTCTGTTGGTTCTGCTGATTCTGATCCTGGTTTTGGTCTTGGTTCTGCTGATCTTGATTCTGTTGCTGGTTTTCACCGTTCTCATCCTTCTTCTGGTCATCCTTATTGTCTTGACCATCCCCATCACCACCACCATTATTCTGGTCGTTGTTCTCGTCATTCTTGTTCAGATACTGACAGAGTGCAAGATTGTAACGGGTTTCATTGTCGTCAGGATTATTACGCAGCGATTCCTTGTATGCCTCGATGGCAGGGCCATATTGCTTATTACCTTGCAGTACGACACCCATATTGTGGCAGATTTTAGCCTTACGCAGGGGATTCTGTTCAATCTGACTTGCCTTCTTAAGAGCTTCGAGCGACGTACTGTCATTTCCAAGCATCATGTATGCATTACCTTCATTATATAACGCACGTGAAGAGGTTGAGTCAATAGCCAATGCCTTTTGATACTCCGTTAGGGAGTTACTAAGGGCAGTCGTATCAGCCTTTGCCTGGCGATAGAAACGATTACCACGGCGAATGTAATCACGCTCACTATTCTGCGAACAAGAAACGGCAAATAAAGAGAACACAATAACAATTACCGATGCCTTATCCTTGAACAGATGAATGTGCTTGAAGAGATGGTTCTCACGTGAGAGAATGAGCACATCGACAATTAGGAGTACCAAACCAAACAAAAGGAAAATTTGATATTTCTCATTATACTCGCTGAACACAGATGCCTCAAGCTTAGTCTTAGCCAATTTGTCAATTTCTTTATTCAAGGCGTCCTGTGCCGAACTACTATTGTCCACATAGATGTATGCACCCTTTCCTGCTTGTGCAATCTCCCTACACATCTGTTCATTGAGTTTACTCTGCACATACTCGCCACGTTCATCAATCATATACTGGGTACTACCCGGAATAGGAATCTTGGCTCCCTGAGGACTTCCTACACCCAACACGAAAACGTGTACGCCTTGTTCTGCTGCTTGTTTGGCTGCTTCAATGGCACCACCCTCGTTGTCCTCGCCATCAGTAATGACAAATATTGCTCTATTCACGCCTTCACGCTGTGTAAAACTGCGCATGGAAAGTTCGATAGCACGAGCAATGTCAGTACCTTGCAAGGTAATCATTGAAGGATTGATTTGGTCAAGGAACATCTTGGCACTTACAAAATCACTTGTAATAGGCAACTGGATAAAAGCCTCGCCAGCAAAGATAACCATACCCATCTGATTATCCACCATTTCACTCATCATATTAGATACCAGCCGCTTAGACTTATCCAAACGACAAGGATGCACATCTTGTGCCAACATAGAGTTGCTGACATCGAGCGCAACCATGGCTTCAATACCATAGCGTTCACGTTCACTCT
The DNA here is from genome assembly GCA_024401185.1 of Bacteroidaceae bacterium. Taxonomy (GTDB): domain Bacteria; phylum Bacteroidota; class Bacteroidia; order Bacteroidales; family Bacteroidaceae; genus Physcousia. Next base: position 19,071 of record JAKSLO010000001.1, read on the forward strand.
GCTTAGTGCCATTCTGCGGACGAGCCAAAGCCACCATCAACAAGGCAAAACCTGCCATGCAAAGTCCGAACTTGAGATTAGGACGCAATGAACTCACATCGATAAGCAGCTGCTTAACCAACTCAGGATCGCCATAACGTGCTATACGCTTCTTGCGACGGAAAAGTGCCCATACATGCAAAATGCTGTAAAGCAGGACTAAACCAGCCAGAATGTATAGAAATATAGGATTTGCAAAACGAAACATAATTTCAACTATTAATATTAAGAACAGACAAAGAACAATTAAGAATGGAGTTCTTTATTCACTTCGACCCGTCTAAACCATTATTTTAATTCTGCACTTCTTTCTTATGGTAACTTATTCAAAACAGTAGAACGAAGCAACAACTCAAGTGCAAGAGCAATGACAGCAATCAGCAGGAAAGGGAAAAACTCCTCACTATGCGTGTCAAATTTATTGACTTGCATTTTCGTCTTCTCAAGCTTATCAATCTCTTGATAAACTTCATGCAAGCTCTTGTTGTCGGTAGCACGGAAGAACAAGCCATCGGTAATATTGGCAATGTGCTTCAGCGTCTTGGTATCAATCTCAACCGGTACGTTAATGTATTGAGTATAACCAGCCACCTTCATGGGGTAACGAGCTGTACCGTTGGTGCCCACGCCAATAGTGTACACTCTTACATCAAAACTCTTGGCAATGTCGGCAGCGGTAAAGGGTGAAATCTCACCACGGTTATTCGAACCATCGGTAAGCATAATAACCACCTTACTCTTTGCCTTGCTTGTTTTGAGCCTGCTCACGGCATTGGCAATACCCATACCTATTGCGGTACCGTCCTCAATCAATCCTGTCTCTGCCATGTCGCACTCCATCTTGTTCAGAAGGTTGAGCAGAACAGCATGATCGGTAGTCATGGGGCACTGGGTGTACGATTCACCAGCAAAAATCGTCAAGCCAATATTATCATTGGGACGGCCATTGATGAACTCGATAGCTACCTCTTTAGCTGCTTCAATACGATTGGGCTTTAAGTCTTCTGCTAACATACTGGTACTGACATCCATACAAAGCATGATGTCGATACCTTCTATGTTCTTTTCACTCCATTCGCCTGTACTTTGTGGACGTGCCAATGCTATGACCGCAGCTACAAAGCAAACAATGCGAAGTACAAAAGGAGCATGCACAAGATACTCTTTCCACGTATGATGGTAATGCTTGAAAGCAGCCGTACTACTTACTTGCAAAACCGGATCTATGCGCTTATGCCTGATGATGTACCACACCACATAGGGTACAACCAAGATGAGCAACAAGAAATATAGAGGATTAACAAATGTCATAATTTACAGAATTTAAGCTACATTGTATTAACCTAACAAGTCCGCCAAACGAATAATGATGAGCACGACAATGGCTATGATGGCACATGAGCACAATGCGATGAGCACACGCAACGTCCATTTCATTCCGATACTGCGCATCTCCTCGGGAGTATAGGTAGGTTCCTCTGCCTTGGCATTGGGATCGACCTCTTGCTTCGTCTGGTTGATGTAATTGACTGCAGTTACCAGATTAGCATCATTTTCATTCACCAAAGTGCTATACTTTGCAAACTTAACCAAGTCGGCCGTTTCAAACAACTGTCGCAGTTCGGCAAGAGCCTCTTCGTCATTCTCTTGCATCAGTCGATCAATGATCTCAGAAGAAGTCATATCCATGGCACGGAATCCATAACGCTCCTGTATGTAGTTTCGCAATGTATCCGTAAGCTGTGTGTAATACTCCTTACTATCTTCTGACGCCCAGGTCTTCTCTTCCTTGATGCGCTCAATCTCCTTCATAGCCACCTGATGAGGAGGCAACTTGGCCTTGTGACGAATAATACGGATAATGGGATTGCCTTGCTTAAGCCATACAAGCATCACAAAGGTCAGCACCATCAAAAGAATGACAAGCAAAGAGCCATATACTACGTTTGCCCAGTCATCCCATGAGAAAGGAGCATCCTCAATATCCTTAACTGCCTCATGATAGTCAACCAGTTTACCAGAACCATCATTTTCAAGGTGCAACAATTTATCCACATGAACAGTATCAACAGGCACAGTAAACACACGCAAGGCCAAAGCTTTTGACTTATAGTGTGTAGTGTCTATGATAACATCCATTGGAGGAAGATAGTACAAGGCAGAATCAAACGAGGTAATGATGTAGCGTTGCGTGAGTTGCATGCGCTTGCCTTCATTAAGCATCTGGGTGTCAATAGGACAAACCTTGACGACTTCAACCCCCTTGGTGAGCATGCTGCGGTCACTCAAAGGGGGAAACACCACATTCTGGTTGGCATTGCAGGTTACGTCAAGCGTAATACCTGTTTGCTGTCCAATCAGCAATTGCAATGAGTCAATCTTTATATCCACCGTGCCTTGTGCCTTAGTCATAAGTGAGCATAAGACACACGCTGTCAGCAGAATGATATTTTTTATCTTCATCAATTGTCAAATATAATAATCAACTTCTTTGTGCGAACAAGTTCATCAAAGCCTGAACGTAATCTTGATCGGTACGTACGCTGACAGAATCCACATTGCAACGGGTAAAGGTATTGCGCAAGTAGTCCTGGCGTTCTTTCCACCACTGAGCCTGTGCCTGTCGCACCTGCTTGTTACTGGTGTCGAGATACCGTTCAAAGCCCGTCTCAGCATCTCTCACCTTGATAAGTCCGATATTGGGCAATTCCGCAATACGACGGTCATAGACTTGGATTGCCACCACATCATGCTTGCGGTTTGCCACGGTAAGTGGGGTTCGGAAATCCTTGTTGTCCATGAAATCGCTCAACACGAAAGCTGTGCAACGACGATTAATAACACGGGTGAGATACTCCACAGCTTGTCCTACATCGGTGCGCTGACTCTCGGGTTTGAAATCGAGCAACTCACGAATAATAAACAAGATATGTTTACGACCTTTCTTGGGTGGGATGAACTTCTCGATGCGATCGCTGAAGAACACCACACCAATCTTGTCGTTGTTCTGAATGGCGCTGAAAGCCAGCGTAGAGGCAATCTCCACCAACATATCGCGTTTCATCTGAACCTGCGTACCGAAATTCAAGCTACCACTTACATCCACCAAAAGCATCACGGTAAGTTCACGCTCCTCCTCAAACACCTTGATGTAGGGTTTGTTGAAACGAGCCGTCACATTCCACTCGATATCGCGAATATCGTCGCCATACTGATACTCTCGGACTTCGCTGAAAGCCATACCACGACCTTTGAAGGCCGAATGATATTCGCCTGCAAAGATGTTATTGGAAAGACCACGCGTCTTTATCTCAATCTGGCGTACACGCTTTAGTATTTCAGATGTTTCCATTGAAACTCTTTAGATTATTCTCTAATAAACAAATAACTTGTCGAGCTATTCTTTAGGGTACTTCAACCTTGTTGATAATTTGGCTGATGATGTCCTCGCTCGACACATTATTGGCTTCTGCCTCATAGCTAAGGCCAATACGATGACGCAGTACATCGTAAGCCACAGCACGCACATCCTCAGGAATGACATAGCCGCGACGCTTGATGAAAGCATATGCGCGTGAAGCAAGAGCCAGGTTGATGCTGGCACGAGGAGAGCCACCAAACTCAATATAGTTCTTAATGTCTTTCAAGCCATACTTCTCTGGGTAACGGGTAGCAAAGACAATGTCGGCAATGTACTGCTCAATCTTCTCGTCGAGATAAACCTGACGCACAACCTCACGGGCATCCAGGATGTCCTGAGTAGAAAGAATAGGACGAATCTCCTTCTTAATCTCGCCACTGATATTGCTGCGGATGATGCGCTTCTCGTCTTCAAGCTTCGGGTAGTCAATAATCACCTTCAACATGAAACGGTCCACCTGTGCCTCGGGCAATGGGTAGGTTCCCTCCTGCTCTACAGGGTTCTGTGTAGCCATTACGAGGAAGGGCTTGTTCAAGGGATAAGTGCTCTTGCCGATAGTCACCTGGCGCTCCTGCATAGCCTCAAGCAAGGCACTCTGTACTTTTGCTGGAGCACGGTTAATCTCATCTGCTAAAACAAAGTTAGCGAAGACAGGACCTTGCTCTACAATAAACCTCTCATCCTTCTGACTGTAGATCATAGTACCTATCACGTCAGCGGGCAAAAGGTCGGGGGTAAACTGAATACGGCTGAACTTAGCATCAACAAGTTTTGACAGGGTGCTAATGGCCAATGTCTTTGCCAAACCAGGCACACCTTCCAGCAACACGTGTCCATCACTAAGCAAACCGATAAGCAGAGACTCCACAAGGTGTTTCTGACCTACGATTACCTGATTCATACCCGTTACCAAATTGGTAACAAAAGCACTTTGTCTCTCAATTCTTTCATTGAGTTCGCGGATATCAATTGATTCTGCCATAAGAATATTTTTGTTTGATTACTTTTCAAAATTCAGATGTAAGGCCTCCGTATGGATTATTGCCTAAAATCAATGCAAAGATACAATTTTTCTGTCACTTTGCAAAGTGTATTTGCAATTAACAAACGCTTTTTAAGTTAACTTAAAACTCTTTTAAAACATTTTAAGTTTTCAGATGTAAAACTAAACAAAAATTAAGCATTAGCAATAGTGTGGGACAAGGATTTTACACAACAAAAAAAGGCGGAAGATGGGAAACAAGAAACATGATTCTTTCTGATTTCACACCTTCCGATTTATCAGCACGTGGCATCCATGTACATTTCTTGACACAGAATAGACGAAAAAATAGGCACAGAACAGACGCACAAACTACTTCTTGCGAAGTTCCGGAATCTTGAACTCCTGCCCTACTTTCACAAGGTCAGGTCTTTTAAGATCATTCAACTTAATGATATAAACATTCATCTCAACACCCCCAAGATATTTACGGCTAAGCTTGCTGATGGTTTCTCCCGATTGCAACACATGGACGCACTTCACGCCGACTATCTCATAATCGCCCGATTTCACTTGCGGATAGTCGCTGGGGTTACCTACAACAGGCTTTGTACTATCACTTTGAGCAGTCATCTCCACAGGGGTATTGTTTCGCTTACCACTACTACGTTTCGGTTTCGTTTCCTGAGCAGGAGCTTCTGCTAGTGGCGTCTTGGCTTCCTCTGTCTGTGGAGCACTCACGCCAGCACCTCCTCCAGCATTCTCCACCGGAGGAGTCACGGTTGCGGCAGGCTTTGGTTTGGGAGCTGGTTTAGAAGGCCTCTCTTTTGTCTTTTCCGTGGTTTCCTTCTGTTGTGGACCAACGTATATTTTGTCACACTTGCACACAAACAAATGACTTGAACCCAGCCAATAACTTATCATCAGCAGAAGCATGAAAAGCACCGTCCTAGCCACAATTTTCCATGTACGCCTGTCCGCTTTTTTATCAGGCAAGTCCGCCGGTTCATCCTCCGGAGTGCTGTCTTCTGACGATTCCGAGACTTTTTCATTATCATTTGCTTTTACAGCAGCCTCTTCAACGACCTCTTCCTCCTCAACAATTTCCTCTGCTGGAGTTTCATGTTCTTCTACAGAAACTTCCTCTGTTGGAATATTTTCTTCTGTCCTAATTTCCTCTTCATCAGGTTCCTCCTCTGCCTCAGTTTCCTCTTCAAGAGATATTTTTTCTGAGACAACCTCCTCTTCAGTAGATTGTTCTTCTAAAACAGAATCAGCATTTTCCTCTGCAGTAATTTCTTCTTCCGAAGCATCATCTTCTACAGCAGGAGCCGTCTCACTTACAGCGGCTTCCACCTCCTCAACAGGAGCATCATGCTCATCGGAAGCGTCTTCTTCTATTTTAACTTCAGCAGATTCCTGTTCATCCGCCTGAACTTCAACAACCTCTTGTTCGTCTTCTTTTTGACTCTCAACAGCTTCAGCTGGATGAGCCTCAATAGCTTCAGCTTCTCCTTCCTGAACTTCAGTTGCTTCCGACCCACTTTCTCCAGAAGTAACATCTGCAGTAGCGTCGCTGTCAGTTTCCACCGGCAGATTATCGTCTTCTACAAACAGATCTGCGCCAGCATCAGCATCTTCACTTTCATCCTCAACTTGTGGTTCCACGTATTCCATCTCTGCAAGGTCAACCCCATCGTTTAGGATGATAGTTTCAAAATCAGCAAAGGGACGGTTAACATGATCACGCAACGCAGAATCGGGAGTAAAGGTTATCTTGGAATGCCCCTGGATATGAAAGCGTTCGCCTGTATTTACATTTATACTGTCACGACCGCTTACCTCTATGACCTTAAAGGTACCCAGTCCTTTTATCTTGACAATCTTATCTTCTTGCAGATACTGTTCGATAACAGCAAAGAAAGCACGAACGAAATTATCACCTTCGCGCTTGGCAAGTCCGCTACGGTGACATACACCGTTGGCTAAGTCCTGCAATAGTATTTTGCTGTCCATACTCTACTTCAGTTTATCTTTGATGGTGGCACTTGGCTTAAACTTAATCTCCATCTTAGGAGGCACGAGCATCTTCTGGCGCGTGGAGGGATGAACGGTAATATGTTCCATCTTCTTCTTTACATCAAAAACACCAAATCCCTGTACATTGATCTGGTTTTCTTCCCCCAACTGTACAGCAATTTCAGAGACCAAGGCTGTCATTAGAGCCGCGGTCTCCTTCGCGTTTCTGTCAATCCTTCGCGATAATTCAGAAGTAAACTCCTTATTGTTCATCGTTTTTTCATTTTACGTCCCGTAAGGAAAACATTCCATGTAGAAAAATCCACATCTTGGTCTGTCTTACGGTTCGCATTTTGTATCCACCAATCCTATTTGTAAATGCTCACCTTATTTTTCAACTACCACACCATACAGGTCGAAGTCATCGGCACTCACTATCTCCACATCATAGAAACTTCCAATTTGCAGATTCAGTTCCTCCACCTTATCTGCATCGACATTTCTTGTGGTTTTAATAAGCACCTCAGGATCTACTTCGGGAGAGTCGAACTCAGTTCGTCCTATATAATACTCACCCTCTACCCTATCAATAATGACACGCATGGTCTGCCCGATTTTCTTCTCCTGCACTTCTGCCGAGATACGTTGCTGCACACGCATCAACTTGCTCAAACGCACCTGTTTGGTTTCATCGTCCACATCGTCTTCGTAATTGTCCCCTGCATATGTTCCGTCTTCCTCACTATATGCAAAAGCTCCCATACGGTCAAAGTGAGCCCATTTCACAAACTCAACAAGTTCCTCAAAATCTTGCTCAGTCTCGCCTGGGAAACCCACCATGAGTGTGGTACGAATCTCTATTCCTGGCACTTCTTTGCGCAGCTGTGTTATCAAGGCACGTGTCTCTTCTCCGGTGATGTGACGGTGCATACGCTCCAACACACTATCCGAAATATGCTGCAGGGCAATGTCAAGATAACGGCAGACATTGGGGTATTCCCGCATTACACGCAACAGCTCCATGGGGAAATCGGTGGGATAGGCATAATGCAAGCGCAACCACTGCACACCCGGAATCTGTGCCAGACACTCTACCAATTCGGCTATCGCACGTCGATGATACAGGTCAAGGCCATAGTATGTCAGTTCCTGTGCTATAATCTGGAATTCCTTGACTCCGCGAGCCACCAGCATGCGCACCTCTTCCTCAATCTCCTCGATAGGACGGCTCTGATGCTTACCCGTAATAATGGGAATGGCACAATAGGCACAATTACGATTGCATCCCTCGGCAATCTTCAGATAAGCGTAGTGCGAGGGCGTAGTCAGTTTACGTTCATATTCCACTACCTTGGGACCATTCTTTGTAATCTCTTCCACCAACTGAGCCCAGTCGAATTTTCCGAAGAAATGATCCACTTCGGGAATCTCATCCGTCAACTCCTTCAAATAGCGCTCCGACAGACAGCCCATCACGTTCAGGCGCTTCAAATCCCCTTGCTCCTTGCGCTGCCCCATCTGCAGAATCATGTTGATGCTCTCTTCCTTTGCATCACCAATGAAGCCACAGGTGTTTACCACGGCTATCTCGCCACGAGGATCATCAGCATCGTGAGTCACCTCAAAGCCAGCCGCTTCAAGTTGTGCAATCAGACGCTCCGAGTCAACAAGGTTTTTCGAGCATCCAAGCGTAATTATGTCAACCTTTGTTCTTTTCATTACAAATCAAAGATTTCCTTCTCCAAACAAAGAATTCACAAACTCTCTTCGGTTAAAGGGCTGAAGGTCTTCCATTCCTTCACCCAAACCGATATAGCGAACGGGAATCTTAAACTGGTCGCTGATACCAATTACCACTCCACCCTTTGCAGTACCATCTAGTTTGGTAATGGCCATACTGCTCACCTGGGTAGCCTCGGTAAATTGCTTTGCCTGTTCAAAAGCATTCTGTCCAGTACTTCCATCCAGTACAAGCATCACGTCGTGGGGAGCATCGGGGATGACCTTCTGCATCACACGCTTAATCTTTGACAGCTCGTCCATCAGACCCTTCTTGTTATGCAAACGGCCAGCGGTATCAATCAGCACTACGTCAGCGTCATTAGCCACGGCGCTGCTCAAGGTGTCGAATGCAACGCTGGCAGGATCGCTACCCATTTGCTGCTTAACAACAGGGACTCCAACACGTTCGCCCCAGATTACAATCTGCTCCACGGCGGCAGCACGGAAGGTGTCGGCTGCACCGAGGTAAACCTTCTTACCTGCTTTCTTGAACTGGTAAGCCAACTTACCGATGGTAGTGGTTTTACCTACACCATTCACACCCACAACCATGATTACATAAGGCTTCTTACCGGCAGGTATTTCATAACCTTCAGTATCTTCTGTATTATTTTCCGTCAGCAAAGAAGAAATCTCATCACGCAGGATGTTGTTAAGTTCGCTTGTACCCACATACTTGTCGCGAGCCACACGCTCCTCAATGCGTTTGATGATGTTGAGCGTGGTATCCACACCCACATCACTGGTCACCAGCACTTCCTCGAGGTTGTCGAGCACATCCTCATCCACCTTCGACTTGCCGGCCACAGCACGTGTGATTTTCGAGAAGAAACTCTGTTTCGTCTTCTCCAACCCTTTGTCAAGGGTTTCCTTCTTACTCTTGCTGAAAAAACTAAATAAACCCATATTTACTGCATTATCACAATTCGTTTACAAAGATAGCACAAGATTTTCAAAAAACACGATGAACAGCGCAAAAAATATACCTCTTAGAGGCAAATAAGACAAAACACGCCAAATCTTTTACAAAATAGCAAAAAATGTATTATAAGCATCACATACAACTACACACAAAAGAGACACCTTTAGAAAGATGTCTCTTCTTATGTTTAACCCACAAAGTGGAATTGCTTTCTTGCGATTAGTTCTTGAAGAAATCCTTAACGGCTTCGTTGGGAACCATCTGCTCATCGAATGAGTAAGAACCAGTCTGAGGGTTCTTTACCATCTTGATAACCTTTGTATAGGAACGGCCATCGGTCTTGCCAGTCTGCAAGGTAGCCACAGTTTTCTTTGCCATAGTTCTCTATATTATTTAATTTCCTTATGAACGGTCATTCTCTTGAGGATGGGATTGTACTTCTTCAGTTCCAAACGCTCAGGAGTATTCTTTCTATTCTTTGTTGTGATGTAGCGTGATGTGCCGGGCAGACCACTCTCCTTCATCTCGGTGCACTCCAGAATCACCTGGATTCTGTTGCCTTTAACCTTCTTTGCCATAGCGTATTCTCTCCTCTATTTAGCCGATTACTTTAATATTCTTCCATTCACAGTAGCCCTTAGCAACAGCCTGCTTCAAAGCAGCGTCGAGGCCCATCTTGTTGATCACACGAAGACCATTGGCAGAGATGCTCAATGAAATCCAGCAATCCTGCTCTACATAGTAGAACTTCTTGCTAAACAGGTTAACATCGAAGTGACGCTTGGTGTGTCTTTTAGAGTGGGAAACATTGCAGCCAATCATGGCCTTTTTTCCGGTAATTTGACAAATCTTAGCCATTTCTCTCTTTTTCTTTCTTTAGTTATTCAAATAACTTCCTTCAAACAGCGTGCAAAGGTACAACTATTTTTTCACTCCACCAAACTTTTCAGCGAAAAAAGTGCTATTTTTATGACTCATGGGTATCACAGATGCACAGATACTACTTTTTGTGTTCACTTTTTGACACTTAACGCCTTCCGTCACTTCGCATTGCCTTGCTCATAGTGCCTTATACGGTTACCCTACTATAGGCAGGAAGTTCCATCGGACAGAAGTCCTTCTCCAGGAACTTGTAGTAACCTGTGATGGCAATCATCGCAGCATTGTCGGTGGTAAAGCTGAACTTGGGTATAAACACCTTCCATCCATAGCGATTGGCGTAGTCGTGAAAGGCGTTACGTAATCCTGTATTGGCCGACACGCCACCAGCCACAGCCACTTGTTTTATCTTCAGGTCCCTGGCAGCCAGACGTAGTTTCTTCATCAGAATGTCAACCACCGTATGCTCGAGCGAGGCGGCAAGGTCTTCCTTATGGTGCTCTATGAAGTCGGGATCTTCCTTCAGCCAATCGCGCAGAGAGTACAGGAAGGAGGTCTTAAGCCCGCTAAAGCTATAGTCATAGCCTTTGATATTGGGGCGCGAGAAGGTATATGCCTCCGGATTGCCCTGTCGTGCCAGACGGTCGATGATAGGACCACCAGGGTAGCCCATACCCATCACCTTGCTGCACTTATCTATGCATTCGCCTGCTGCATCGTCAATGGTTTGGCCTATCACTTCCATGTCCTTGTACGAATGAACCAGTACAATCTGCGAGTTGCCACCACTTACCAGAAGGCAGAGGAAAGGAAACTCCGGCTTGTCGTTGTCGTCCTCGCTTTCCTTTACGAAATGAGCCAGTACATGTCCATGCAGATGGTTCACGTCCACCATCGGAATGCCAAGCGATGCTGCCATACCCTTGGCAAAGCTGACACCCACGTGAAGCGAGCCCATCAAACCCGGGCCACGGGTGAAGGCAATGGCAGACAACTGTTCACGTTCCACACCAGCCTTCTTTAAGGCCTGATCCACCACGGGAACAATATTAAGTTGATGGGCACGACTTGCCAACTCGGGCACAACACCTCCATAGGCTTCATGTACTGCCTGCGAGGCTGTCACGTTGCTCAACAGTATTCCATCCTTGATGACTGCAGCCGACGTATCGTCGCAACTGCTCTCAATACCTAATATATATATACTATCCATCACTATCAATGCGTCAAAATCTCCACTCCATCTTCTGTCATGAGATATGTGTGCTCCCACTGGGCGCTGGGCAGACCGTCCTCGGTGAGAACAATCCAGCCAGTCTCATCCTCCTCATCCTCGCACACATCATAGTCGCCCATGTTGATCATGGGTTCTATGGTAAATGTCATGCCAGGCACCAGGAGCATACCTGTACCAGGCTTTCCATAATGTTCCACATCTGGTTCTTCGTGGAATTTGCAGCCTACCCCATGTCCGCACAGGTCGCGAACCACGCTGAAGCCGTTGGCGTGTGCCTGCTTTGCAATCTCATGTCCCAGGTCGCCCACAAAGACGTAGGGCTTCTCGCACACTTTCTCGCCAATCTTCAGACACTCCCATGCCACATCCACCAGTTTCTGGTTTTCAGGACTTGTCTTGCCAATCACAAACATACGACTGGCATCGGCATAGTAGCCATCCACTATCGTGGTGCAATCCACGTTAATGATGTCACCCTCTTCCAGTACTTCCCAGTCACAGGGAATGCCATGGCACACCACATCGTTGATACTGGTGCAGCAGCTGTTGGGGAAGCCCTCATAATTGAGGGGGGCAGGAATGCCACCATGCTTCGTGGTGAACTCATACACCATCTTGTCTATCTCAAGGGTATTCATACCCTCCTTGATGTGCTCTGCCACATAGTCAAGCACGGCAGTATTAAGCACGCCAGCCTTACGAATGCCCTCAATCTGCTGTGGCGTCCTGATAAGTCGGGGACGAGGCACCAGTTTCCCTTGTGCCTGTGCCTCAAGTATCTTCAAGTCCATCTCGGTGGGCTCAACGCCTGCAGGCACCACCCACCGTGGCTTTTCTTTCTTCTTTTTCTGTTTAATCATTTTTTTCAAGTTTCGCAGTTGACCCAAAGGGTGGAAACTTCAGTTATACTAACTATGAACTATGAACTCATAACTATGAACTACAAACTCACAACTATGAACTACGAACTCACAACTATGAACTACGAACTCATAACTATGAACTACGCATCACCATTCTTTCTTCTCGCGAGTAGCCTGCACCACATTGATGACATAGTCACCCAGCTTCTCACACTCCGAGATGATGTCGATGTAGAACACACCAATCTGGTAGTCGTAAACCTTGTTGTTGATATCCAACATGTTCTGGTTCTTCAGCTGAGTACGGTAGTTGTTGATCTCATGCTCTATGTTATAGCTTACATTGAAATCCACATACTGATGCTCACCACGTGCGATGACGATGTTCATCTGTTCCAGCGCACTACCCGTCAGACTCATCATGTTATGTATATGCTCATACTGCTTCTCGGTGAAGTCCTCATTAGCATAGTTGCGACGACGGTTCATCGTACGACCCAGATTGAAGCAGCTGTCGCCGATGCTCTCCAGTTCGCTGACCTCACGCAGCATACGCTGTATGGCACCCTTCGACTCAGCACTCAACCTACCCTCGCTCACCTTATTGAGGTAATTGGCAATCTCGATTTCCATATTGTCGGTAATGCTCTCATACTTCTCAATACGGCTGTAAAGCTTATTGAAATCCTCGTCCTTCTCGGTGTGCAGCAACTCGCGCACCAAGGTAAACATCTTCTCGCAACGCTGCCCAAAGAGCAGTATCTCCTTACGAGCCTCAAGGATGCTTAACTCTGAAGTACTCATCAAACCACCCGAGATAAAACGCAGACGGCTCTCTTCCTCCTCACCATTTTTCTTGTCAGGTATGATCATGGTAACCACACGTTCCATAGGCTTCACGAACCAGATAAGAATCAGCACATTCGCCACGTTGAACATGGTATGGAATGCAGCCAGAACCATCGTAAGCATGCTGCCATCAATAGACTCGCTATAGGGGTCAACACCCACCAAATCGCAAATGGCATCCACGAAGATGGTAAAGATGCAAAGCACCCAAACCACACCAAAGAGGTTGAATATCAAGTGCGCCATAGCGGCACGGCGAGCCTGCGTGCTGGCAGACAGAGCCACCACGTTTGAGGTAATAGTGGTACCGATATTCTCACCCATAACCAAGGCAATACCCATGTGGATGTCGAGCACTCCACTAGAACAGAGTGTCATGGTAATAGCCATGATGGCAGCCGAAGACTGTACGCAGCAAGTTAGCAAACCGCCCACCAGCAAGTACAGCAGATAACTGCCAAAACCCCATTGGCTGGTTGACATGAAGAATTCCTTTACCGAATCTATCTTGTCGAGCTGCATTTCGGCGGCATTATCCTTCAGGGTTGTCAAACCCAGCAGCATCAACGCCAAACCCATGATGAACTCACCTAAGTTGATATTCTTCTTACTGTAGATGAGAACGATAGACACGAATATAGCCGAATAGATGACATAGCGCATATTGAAACCGCTACCTGCCACCACCATAATCCAGGCAGTAAAGGTAGTACCAATGTTGGCACCCATAATAACCGAGATAGCTTGTGCAAGCGTCAGCAAGCCAGCCGACACAAAGCTTACCGTCATGACGGTGGTTGCCGTAGAAGACTGAATGGCAGCGGTGATAAACGAACCCGTCAGCAAGCCGGTGAAGCGGTTGGTGGTCATTGTACCCAGCACGTTGCGCAGTTTGGCACCAGCCATTTTCTGAACGCCCTCACTCATTACCTTCATACCATACATCAGCATGGCTACAGAACCAATGAGCGTTAGAATATGCAATAAGTCAATCATACAAAAAAATGGTTTAGTTATACATCCTGTTCGCTAATACTACTTAAAAGTAACGTTCATTGCCTGAAGATACTGCTTGGTACCCTCATCATAGTTGAAGTAGATGCTGGCGCTATATTCGCACGAGTTGCTATCATACTTCAGTTCCACGTATGCATTAGCCAGGTCATAGCTCTGGTTCTTGTAGGTCAGCTTACCCTCGGTGACGGTACTCTGCTCGCTCAAGCCAAACACACCATTCGTAGCCACCAGGTTGGTGAGCGTAACCTGACTCATGGTAGCATCGCCGGCAGTAATGGTAGGCATGGTGATGCCTGTAGATGTACTGCCCACGGTGAGGGTGGTAGTTGCATTGCTCTTTGTCACCAGCTTGCCAGTATTTTCATATTGCTTGGCACTCTTGTTGTACACAAGCAGCTGACCGGTATAGGTACCCGTGTATTGCTGGGTAGTACCGCGCTGTGCACCGCCACCCTGCAGCATGTTGCCCACCACCTGGGTAAGAACAGTTGCACCAGCGGTAATCAACTGCGACTTGGTAGATGACGAACCGGTATAGCCAGCAAGTGTCTCGGTCGTACCGCCAGCAAGAATAGATGCACTCGTGGTCAGCAGGTCACCCAATATATTGCCACCACTACCACAACTTACACTTGTCACACTCATGCCGACAATGGCAAAACCCATGCAAAGATTCTTAATACTTTTCATATCGTTACTATTTAAATTTATATTCAATATTCAATTCCAAGCAAGTGGACATAAGCCACACAACTATGCACTCATAACTATGAACTACGCACTACCAAGAGGTGCCTTTCACTCAAACCTGATGCTCTTGGCCGGATGGATGCGGCTTACAAGATAGCTGGGCAGTATAAGCACCAGGAACGAGATGAGCAACGTGCCTACATTGAGCAGCACCAGGAAGAGCCAATCCATCTCTACCGGTACCGTATCTACATAATACGTTTCCGCATTAAGATGGGCAAATCCCCACACCTGCTGCGCCAGCACCAGCGCAAAGCCTGCCACATTTCCCCAGAAGATACCTTTTAGTATAATAAAGGAAGAGAAATACAGGAACAGATGGCGAAGGCGGGCATTGGAAGCTCCAAGAGCCTTCATGATGCCAATGAACTGCGTACGCTCCAGTATGATGATGAGCAAACCGCTGATCATGGTAAACGCAGCCACCGCAATCATAAGTCCCAGGATGACCCAGATGTTCGTATCGAGCAAGGTGAGCCATGAGAAGATGCCCGGATAGAGGTCGCGAATGGTGGGCGCGGTGTACTGTGCCCCATAATAGTCGCGCGAACTCTTCAGATAGCTTGCCACACGACCTGCCACGAGAGGAATGTCCTCCAGACGGGCAACCGTCAGTTCGGCTCCCGAATACTGGTCACTGGCATATCCCGACAACCTGCGCGTGGTGTGCATATCGGTGAATATTATCGACTTGTCGAACTCATTCATGTGCGTGGCATAGATGGCACTCACGGTAAACCTGCGCGCCCTGACGTTGCCGTCGAAGAAATAGGCATACACCTTGCTGCCCACGGTCAGCTTGAGTTGCTTGGCCAGCAGGCGAGAGATGACAATGCGCTGCGAACTGGCAGAGTCACTAAAAGCATGAGCCTCTCCTTCCACCAAGTGCTCCTTGAGGAAAGAGAGGTCATAATCCTTGTCAAGGCCTTTCAGTACCACACCCTGAAACGACTCGTCGGTTTTCAGCATACCCGCCTGGTTGCAAAACCGTTGCACATGCGCCACACCCTTGATGTCACGTAGCGTGCTCATCATTTCATCGTCCAGCACGATGGGGTGTTGCTCCAGGTCCAGCTGGTAGTTATAGTTCAGCACCTGAATATGGCCGCCCATGCCCATCACCTTGTCCTGCACCTCGCGCTTGAAACCAAGCACCACACAGACGGAGATAATCATGACGGCTACTCCCAGCATAATGCCGAAAGTAGCAATGCGTATAGCGGGACGGGAGACGCGCTTCACATCTCCCCCATGGCTATACAGCCTGCGAGCCATGTACCAGGCAAGATTCATCAGTTTGTTATTGTATGTCCGGGATAAGCCTCAAGAGCCTTACGAAGCACGAAGAGTGCGCGGGTAAGGTCCTCCTTCTTCAACACGTATGCCAGACGCACCTGGTCGCGACCTGCTCCGGGAGTGGTATAGAAACCAGCGGCAGGAGCCATCATCACGGTCTCACCCTCGTAGTTAAACTCGCTCAGGCACCAGGCACAGAATGCTTCTGCATCATCTACGGGCAACTTGGCCACCGTATAGAATGCACCCATGGGGATGGGGCTGTACACGCCAGGGATGCGGTTCAGACCGTCTATCAGGCACTTACGGCGCTCCACGTACTCGTCGTAGATCTCGCGGGCATATTCATCGGGAGCATCAAGCGAAGCCTCGGCTGCAATCTGGCCAATCAATGGGGGCGACAGACGAGCCTGACAGAACTTCATCACAGCCTTTCTCACCTCCTTGTTCTTGGTGATGAGGGCACCGATGCGGATGCCACACTCCGAGTAGCGCTTCGACACGCTGTCGATGAGCACCACGTTGTTCTCAATGTCCTCCAGATGGCAGGCTGAGATGTAGGGCGAACCGGTATAGATGAACTCACGATACACCTCGTCCGAGAAGAGGTAGAGGTCGTATTTCTTCACCAGGTCGCGAATCTGGTTCATCTCGCGACGGGTATAAAGATAGCCCGTGGGATTGTTGGGGTTGCAGATCAGGATGGCACGGGTACGCTCGTTGATGAGCTCCTCAAACTTCTCCACCTTGGGCAGCGAGAAGCCTTCCTCAATCGTGGTGGCAATGGTGCGTATCACCGCACCTGCCGAGATGGCAAACGCCATGTAGTTGGCATAGGCGGGCTCAGGCACGATAATCTCGTCACCGGGGTTCAGGCACGCCAAAAACGAGAAGAGCACAGCCTCACTACCACCGCTGGTGATGATGATGTCATCGGGGTCGAGGTTGATGTTGTACGACTTGTAATAGCCTACAAGCTTCTTACGATAGCTCAGATAGCCCTGAGAGGGACTGTACTCAAGAATCTTACGGTCGATGTTACGAATCGCATCAAGAGCCGCTTCTGGTGTGGGAAGGTCGGGCTGACCAATATTTAGGTGATAGACATGTACACCACGCTCCTTGGCAGCAAAAGCCAAGGGGGCTAACTTTCGAATGGGCGATTCCGGCATTTCATGGCCGCGAACAGATATTTTTGGCATTTTTTATATTTTTATACTTATAAACTTTTAGCATGCAAAGTTAATCATAAGACGTTAAAGAAACAAAAAAAATGCAAAGAATTAACGATGACTAATTAAAAAAGAAGTAAAACTTTTGCTTTTTGCGCAAATATGAGTAAATTTGCACATAGGATTATTTCGGAAAACAGGGATACACACAACCAAATCATTATGAATTTAGCCACGCTTGCCCATCGCAACAACCCAGACAGCAGACGCATTGCCTACAATGCGGCCATGTACCTTACCATAGAGCCTCACCACAACAAAGAGAGACTGGTGTGTCGCCCTCATGCCAAGTTCGTCCACAACGAGGAGTTCATGGACATCTTTGCCCACCTGGGACAGACCACCGAGACCTACAACAACCCTGCCTGCCTGCGCTGCCTCGAATACGGCAACGACGAGCAGGGTCCCTACTGGCTTATGTCTTCGGGCAAGTATCTCTCGCTGGCACAACTCGTCAACAGCAAAGCCAACGTCCGCCTCGACGAGAAATGGGTGGACAGAAGCATAGAGGAACTGCTCGACATTACGGTCTATCTGAACCGCAAGGGACAGCAACTGCTGGAGTTTACCCCCCATAGCATCCTGGTCACAAAGGACAGTCAGAACCACATTGCCGTCATGCCTCCTTTGTCAGACTTTTTACCACTCCGGAAACTGCTATATGCCAAGGTGGATGAACGCATTGCCCCCGAACTGTTCAACAACGATGAAGTGGGTCAGCGTGCCGACATCTATGGCATTGGCCGTATGGTGGAGTTCCTACACCCCTACCCCACACTACCCTACAAATACAGGGAAATCATCAGCCAAGCTGTACAGGAACAAGCCAGTATGCGTCCTCAAAGCACCGTCGAGATGCAGGAAATCATACTGAAACGCGCCCAGAAGAGCCGCATCACGAGCATTGCCATTTCCATTGCCTCGGTAGTGGCATTCCTGGCATTCGTAGTGTTCTTCCCCTGGACGGACGACAACCAGCCGTATGTAAACAATTTAGTAGGTCCCGACACCACGCTTTTCGACGATGGCGTACTGATGGACGGCTATAACGACTACGATCCTCTTGTCAACAAGGTTTTCGCCTCCACCACGGATGCCGAAAAGTCGCGTATGCTCGACCAGTACATGCACGACAGCACCTACATGTCGATGGATACGGCCGTGAGCCTTTCGCCCGAGATGAAGGAATACCAGCGCAAGATGATGGTGTTGGCATCCAAAAAGTTCCGTTCTCAGTTCAAGCAGCAAGCCCGCGCCATCCTGAAGAAGGTGTACACAGAGGAGAACATGCAAAGTCAGGAGGACTTCATGGCTGCCAGTCAGGCTGCCAATGCGCAGCTGATGGACATGAAGGCTGCCTTAACCAACCAATACCAGATTGACGTCACCACCGGCACACGCATCGCCGGCGAGGTGTATGACGAGGTTGTCAACGAACTGAAGAAGAAACTGAAATAACTTAATTCAACTTTCGCAAGCTTCGCATGCTTCAGTATTAGGGAGTTATACGAAGTTATAGGACGATAGTATCCTCTCACGCAGAGGTAATTGTGAAGGCCGAAAAGTTCAACGAAGTCAATTTTGCATTGCAGAATAACTGTGCACTATGAACTCATAACTATAAACTATGTGAAGCGCCAGCCCAATTGTGAATTATGCATTGTGAATTGTGAATTGCACAAGCTACTCAGCCTTCTTCACGAGGCGCAGGGCA
Organism: Bacteroidaceae bacterium; assembly: GCA_024401185.1. Taxonomy (GTDB): domain Bacteria; phylum Bacteroidota; class Bacteroidia; order Bacteroidales; family Bacteroidaceae; genus Physcousia. Next base: position 38,073 of record JAKSLO010000001.1, read on the forward strand.
CAACCATATTTGCGAGCCAACGGGTCGGTAAGGTTACAAAGACCGCCTTTACCAAAGTTTAATCTTCTTGACCTATCTGCCCTATTATCTGGTGTCGAAGACCAGTAGTAACCTAATTCCCCCAAATGATCTAAGTGTTTGTTGTATTCCCAGCCTTGATCACTTGTTGTCTCTGACAAATAACCAGAAGGGGGCAGACAAAGCAAACCAAGCTCATTCGCCTCTTCGAGGGTATAGGAATCCTTCAAGGGTTTTGTGTTGAAATCATAATCGTCGGGAGCAAGAATCAGGCAGTTGGGCACTCCATCCACCGTCGCATTAAGCTTGCGGAGCTTGTCAGCATTTGCACGAACCGTGCCACTTGTCCTCGTAATATAATACCACTCATCTATGGTCAAGGCAAAATAACCGTCTATACCATCCACGGTGAGAGGATTGGCCTCGTCACAGAAGAACTTGTCGCTAACGCTTTGGTTTGAAAAGGCATAAGCTGTCGTCGCATAAGGCATGAAGGCGGATTCGCCGCTCTGATAGTCAGTAACATTGGTCCAGAAGAAATGCCCTACATGATTAGGATTAAACGCAGCGTTCTGGGGGTAGTCTGTTTGGTTAGCCTCAAAGTGGTAGTCGCTACCGTCCCACCAAAGATTACCTGTAGTGAATCGCACCTTCTTGGTAGCACTCACGCTAAAGAGACCGCTAAGCACGGGCATAGACACATGTTCCTTCACCTCCTCGGTCCATCCGTACGCACCTCCACCCTCAAGCTTCTTACCCTGGAGCTTTGTGATGTACTGTTTGCCCTCGCTACTGCTGAGTGTGGCTGCCAGGTCGGTGCATTTGCTGAGGTCTTGCTTGGGCAGCATCATGTAGAGGGTGAGCACTTCACCAGCATGCACGTTGATGCCAGAGCCGTGTGCACCGAGTTCCATGACGATGCTACCCGTCTCCTCTGTGTAGAAGGTATTTATGGTGAGGTCAACCCAGCCTTTGCTGGCGAAGGTAATGCCGCTAATCTTGAACTCAGTAAACACACCTTCATCGGGTACGGTGAGGCGGAAGCGGCACAAGGCTCCATCGTGCTTAAGCTGGAAGTTGGTAAGCCTGTTTGCATCAGCCACCGCAGCTGTAGTCTGAGGACTATGCTGGAAGTCCTTGGCTCCGAGGTGGTCATAGGTACCGTTGCCCGTCTGCACCTGACCGCCAAAGTCCATCTCCACCCTTGTCTTTTTAATCTGAGTGCCGTCATAGGGTGTGAAGGCATAGTAAGGTGTCATAGGCATCAGCGAGAAACCGTTAGCCTTGAACTGTGCTTTGGTGGTGTTGCAGCCGTCGATGAGGTCGAAATTGGTCAAGCCCGATGCCTCACCACCGCCATAAACACCCAGCTGGTCGCCATCCTGCCACATGAAGGAATTGACCACGCCATCGGGCTCCTCGGACGAGCCAGTAGGATTGATGGTGGAACGTGTCTCGACGTCTTCATCGAAACACATGAAACTGCTGGTGGTAGCCAAAGCAAGGCCATCAGCCATATTCTTGCTCTCTGCCAGTTCTTCCTGGCTGCACGATGCCATCAGCAGCACAACGGCTACCAAAGACAGATATAACGATTTCATTTTCATTGACCTGATGTCTACATTTCTCTGTTATGAAATTTCTTGCGTTTAAGCGAGGGGTACAACCACATTACATCATCAACTAACCCTTTCTGGGTGCAAAGATACAAAATTATTTGAGGAATTCCAAGAAAAGGGCCCAATATTTCACAATGCACAATGGAAATTTAGCTGGCGAGAACATGCTAGTCAACTTAATTTAGGAACAATTTTAGCCCGGTCAACAGATCTTAGGAACAAGGCATAAAACCGACCTAAAACAGTCAACCTTTTTCAAGAAAGTACATGCAGGGAAGTTTTCAAGGAACTTTTGCGAAAAAAAATACACTTATAAAATACAGCAAATCAGCTAATTGCAAAGGTTAAGGAACTTTTTACACTTTTTTTTATAAAACTTTATATACATACATGCGCGCGCGTATATAAGAGTTTATAATAAGAATAGTGCCCAAAATTCCCTTTTGCCTATAAATAACTGAATATAAACAATATACGTGTGGGATAATTTCGATAAAAGTTCCCGAAAAATTACCCTTTTGCTTATATTTGCCATATACGTTGCTCGTTTTTACCATCAAAATCAGTCGCAAAGCTCGAAGAGAAGAGAGAAAAGAGAACGCCCCCTACCCCCCCGAGGAGGAATTACTATGCACTATGAACTCATAACTGTGCACCGAGTGCACGACCTTCACCCGACGTGCACCCGTGTTTCCCCCGTATTTCTCCACGCATTTGTGTAGGCTCTACGGGGGAACCTCGGGTGAATCCAGAACCATCGCTTGACACACACACCGTTTTTCGGTTTTTCTCCTACAACTCAAGAGTGTGATAATTAGACAATTATTCCCTCGTAAAGATCTCTACCTCTTTACGCCAAATGCTCTACGACAGTTTGTCAAGGAGGTTCATGTCGGGGTTAAGACGATAGTGAAGAGGGGCAATGCCAAACATTCGCTTAAAGAAACGGCCAAAGTAACTTTGGTCGGGGAAACCCAGTTCGTTGCTTATCTCCTGAATGTTCTTGCTGGTCTTCGTCAACATGAAAAGCGACTCCTGGCCGAGACGACGGTCAATGAGTTCCTTGGGCGTATAGGTAGAGAACGACTTGACCACCTGCGCCAGGTATTTGCTCGAGATGCACAGCTTGTCGGCATAGAAAGCCACACCATGCTCCACCTTGTAGTTCTGAGAGAGCAGCTCTAGGAACTTGCCACTCAGAGAACGAGCCAGCAGGGAGGCCGATTCGGGCACAGGCGTCTTTTCGGACTTGGCACTAATGCGCTGATAGAACAGCTGCATGAAAATACTGAACAGCGAATTGGCAATCTCCGTAGAGAACGAACCGCAGTTCACGTTGGAATTATAATTGAAAATATCGAAGAATGAACGTATTACACGTTGCTCGTTCTCGTTGAGCTGCCACACGGGATGGGAATGCACATAGGCAAAAAAGTTGATGTTGAATTGCTTCGTCACCACATCCTGCAAGGCCGGCATGAAGCCGATGATACGAAGCACGGTATCATCGTCCACATGATTGATGACAGCCTCCTGACGCGGAAACATCAGCAGAAACTGAGTAGGATTGAGCGAAAGTTCCTTGTTGTCGATAGACAGCGACACGCTGCCATGCTCTGCCACTATCAACACCAGACGTTCGGGTATCATACTCTTCTGCCCAAGCATCGAGACTATTCGGGCATGTGTCAGTTCCGAACAGAAATATAACTCATTAGGTCTATATACATTGACTGTGTTATCCATCACTTTAAGTTTGATTTTTATGCAAAATTAGAGATAAAATAAGGAGGAACAAAGCATAGTTCGCATAATGAACAATATTGCGGTATTTTTTTGCACAACAATTCTTGTGGAATAAGAAAAAATGTAGTACCTTTGCACCCGATTAAATATGCGATTTTCCACCACAGGAAACAAGTCGGAAATGAAGCATCGGATTTTTAAGTATTTTTAAGGAAATAAAGATTGGAATACATGAATTTTTGGAAGACAACAAACACGCGTAAGACGTTCGGTTTGGCGCTGATGACATTCTGTTCGTCGTTGGCATACGCCCAAAGCCGTCCCGTCATCGAACTGACGCTCAACAAGGCCATTGAGACAGCTCTGGCCGAGAACCCCACCATGCAGGTGGCAGAGAAGGAGATTCAGCTGAAACAAGTAGCCGACAAGGAGGCATGGCAAGCCCTCCTGCCCAGTCTGGACGCAACCTTGGCGCTTTCGCACAGCATCAAGGTGGCTGAGATGAGAACCAGCATGGGTACCTTCAAAATGGGTATGGATGGTTCTACTACCGCACAAGGCGGCATCACCCTCACCCTTCCCCTCTTCGCCCCAGCCCTGTACCAGAACATGAAGCTGACCAAGGAGGACATCCTCGTGGCACAGGAGAAGGCACGCAGCTCCAAGCTCGACCTCGTGAACCAGGTCACCAAGGCCTACTACGCCGCCCTGCTCTCGAAGGACAGCTATGACGTGGTGCAGAAAGCCTACAAGACCTCGGAGGAATACTACAAGGTCATTAGCAATATGTATGAGGTAGGACGCGTAAGCGAGTACGACAAGATAAGCGCCGAGGTGCAGATGCGCAACATGAGCGCGTCGGTTGTCAGCACCGAAACGGGTGTCAAGCTCTCGCACCTGCAGCTGAAGGTGCTGATGGGCATCACCGCCGACGTGGACATCGTCATCAAGGACAACCTGAAGTCGTATGAGAGCCAGATGCGCATTCCTGCCGAGGTGAACGGCAACGAGCTGAACAACAACACCAACCTGAAGCAGCTCGACCTGAACATCAGCCTGCTTGAACGTGCACGCAAGATGCTCAAGACCAACTTCATGCCTACCGTGGCCATGCAGTTGGTAGGTCAGTACCAGTCAATGTCAAACCCCAACTGGAACGTATTCAACTACCACTACTCACCCAGCGTCTCAATGGCATTCTCGGTGAGCATACCCATCTTCAAGGCCAGCAACTGGACCAAGCTGCAGTCAAACCGCATACAGATCAGTCAGTTGCAGGACAACCGCGAGAATGCACGCCGTCAGCTCTCCATTGCGGCAGCAAGCTATCGCGAGAACATGATCTCTACCGTGGCTAAGCTGGAGTCGAACCGCCAGGCAGTGGCACAGGCCGACAAGGCTGTCACCATCTCGGCCAAGCGCTACGACGTGGGCAAGGGCACCGTACTGGAACTGAACCAGAGCGAGACGGCACTCACACAGGCCGAACTTAGCTACCACCAGAGCATCTACGAGTACCTCACCAACCGTGCCGATCTGGAATACACACTGGGAATGGATAATTAACCTAAGAAAAACAAAAAAAGACAACATACAATGAATGCAAAGTATCTAACCCTTGCGCTGGGCCTCGTAATGCTGGCCTCATGTGGCGACAAGAAGAAAGAAGAAGAAGCTAACGCCGCAGCTGCTGCTGCCACGGCAAAGCCACAGGTAAAGGTGGCTAAAGTGCAGACACAGAGTATCCCACAGACGGAGACATACACCGCCACCGTGGAGAGTGACGTAAAGAACAACATCACGCCCAACATGGCATACCGCATCGAGCAGATTCTAGTGGATGTGGGCGACCGTGTGAGCAAAGGCCAGTGCCTCGTGAAACTGGACGAGAGCGCACTCAACCAGATGAAGTTGCAGATTGAGAACCAGAAGATTGAACTCGGACGTACCGAACAACTCTTCAACGTAGGTGGTGCCAGCAAGTCTGAGTACGACAACATGAAGACCCAGGTGGAGGTGCTGGAGACCCAATACCGCCAGTTGGCTCAGAATACACAGCTGTACTCACCCATCAGCGGTGTGGTAACAGCCCGCAACTATGACAACGGAGACATGTACGGTGGTCTGCCCATCCTCACCATCGAGCAGACAAACCCCGTGAAACTGATGATCAACGTCAGCGAGAACCGTTACAAGGACATCCATAAGGGCCTGGACGTGGACATCACACTCGATGCCTATGAGGGAGAGACATTTAGCGGCAAGGTGACCATCGTCAACCCCACCGTGGATGCCGTTACCCACACCTTCCCTGTGGAGATTACCATCAACAACAAGGATCAGAGAGTACGCCCCGGCATGTTTGCCCGTGCCACCGTCAACTACGGTTCACAAGACCATGTCGTAATTCCCGACGAGGCACTCGTAAAGCAGATCGGTGCCGGCGACCGTTACGTGTATGTATATGATGCCAAGAAGGGTACCGTAAGCTACAACCGCGTGGAGCTGGGCAAGCACCTCGACAAATACTATGAGATCTTCTCGGGTGTAAACTCAGGCGACCAGGTTGTCATTGCAGGTCAGGCTCGTTTGAACAACGGCAAGGCTGTTGAGGTTGTAAAGTAAATAATAAGTTAGTGACCCATAACCTTGTAAAATAAGACAATATGACATTATACGAAGGATCAGTAAAACGACCGATCATGACGAGCCTCTGCTTTGTGGCCATCATAGTATTCGGTGTTTTCTCTCTCACAAAACTGCCTATCGACCTCTATCCAGACATCGATACCAACACCATCATGGTGATGACCTACTACAATGGTGCATCAGCCAATGATATTGAGAACAACGTGACCCGTCCGCTTGAGAACACCCTGAATAGTGTGGAGCACATCAAGCACGTAACCAGTAACTCGCGCGAGAACGTCAGCGTGGTAACTCTTGAGTTTGAGTATGGCTACGACATTGATGCGTTGACCAACAGCGTGCGCGACAAACTGGACATGGTGAGCAACATGCTGCCCGACCAATGTAACACGCCTATCATCTTCAAGTTCTCTACCGACATGATTCCCATCATGCTGCTCTCGGTGCAAGCCGACGAGTCGCAGAAGGCCTTGTACAAGATACTTGACGATGGTGTGGCCAACCCGCTGGCACGTATCGACGGAGTGGGTACAGTATCCATCTCGGGTGCGCCCGAGCGTGAGATCAACATATACATGGATCCACGCAAGATGGAAGCCTATGGCGTATCTCCCGAGCAGATCAGCGCCGCCATCGCCTCTGAGAACCTCAACGTGACCAACGGTACCATTGATATTGGTAACCAGACCTATACGGTGCGTGTGGAGGGCGAGTTTGACACACCCTCGCAGATGGAGAACGTCATCGTGTCGTCACGCAACGGGGCAAACGTCTATCTGAAAGACGTGGCCCGCATAGAGGATAACCTTGAGGAACGTGCACAGCGCACCTTCACCAATGGTAAGCAAGGTGCCATGATCATCGTGCAGAAGCAGTCGGGAGCCAACAGCGTGGCTATCTCGGATGCCGTCATGGCCAAGTTGCCCGAGTTGCAGGCTGGCTTGCCCTCCGACGTCAAGCTGGGCATCATCGTGAACACGAGTGACAACATTATCAATACCGTCAACTCACTGGAGGAGACCATTGCCTACGCTATGATTTTCGTGGCATTGGTGGTATTCATCTTCCTGGGACGCTGGCGTGCTACGGTCATCATCGTGATCACCATCCCCATGTCTCTGATTGCATCGTTCATATACCTGTATGCATCGGGGTCTTCCATCGACGTGATCGCTCTGGCCTGTCTTTCTATCGCCATCGGTAACGTGGTGGACGACGCCATCGTAGTCTTGGAGAACGTCACGACACACATCGAACGAGGAGCCTCGCCCAAACAGGCGGCAGTACATGCCACGCAGGAGGTGGCCATCTCGGTTGTGGCCTCTACCCTCACCATGATTGCCGTGTTCTTCCCCTTGACCCTGGTACCTGGCATGGCCGGTGTGCTCTTCCGTGAGCTGGGTTGGATGATGTGTATCATCATGACCGTGTCAACCGTATCTGCACTTACCTTCACCCCCATGCTCTGCTCTCAGATGCTGAAGTTGAAGAAGAAGCAGTCGGGATTGTTCAAGAAGATATACTCCCCCGTCACCAAGGCCTTGAACGGATTGGACAACTGGTACGAGCGTCGCATCAACTGGGCGGTACGTCATCGCAAGAGTGTGCTGCTGGGCTGTCTGCTCTTTGCCGTGGGAACCATCATCGTAGTGAAGAATGCAGGTATCAAGTCAGACTTCTTCCCCTCAAACGACTCTGGCCGTGTGGGTGTCACGATACAGTTGCCCATCGGTACTCGTGTTGAGATTGCCGAAGACCTGGCCAAGAGCCTCGTGGACAAGTGGCAGAAGCGCTATGGCAAGGACATGAAGAACTGTAACTTCACCGTAGGTCAGGCTGGTGACAACAACACCTTTGCCTCACTCTCGGACAACGGTTCGCACATCATCTCGTTCAACATCCTGATGGTGCCCAGTAACGAGCGTGAAAAGGCCTTGACCACCATCTGTGATGAGATGCGTGCCGACCTTCGTGCCATTCCCGAAATCGCCAAGTCACGCGTCAACCTGGGTGGTAGCCAGGGTGGTATGGCAGGTCAGTCAACCGCTACCTTCGAGATCTACGGTTACGACCTTGACGTCACACGCGACCTGGCCGACGAACTGGCTGCCAAGCTGCGCGAGACAGATGTCATCTCGGAGGTGTTCATCTCACGTTCCGACTATCAGCCTGAACTCGTAGTGGACTTTGACCGTGCAAAACTTGCAAACTACGGACTGGGGCTTAGCACAGCTGCAAGCTATGTGCGCAGCATGATTACCGGTTCGCAGATGACCTACTTCCGTGAGGATGGTGAGGAGTATGCCGTAAAGGTTCGCTTTGAGCCTACTGCACGTCTCAGCATAGAGGACATCGAGAACATGCTTATCCCCAACGGACGTGGTCAATATGTGCGCGTCAAGGATATCGGTAGCGTAGTGGAGAGCTCTATTCCTCCCACCATCGAGCGTAAGGACCGCCAGCGTTATGTAACAGTAAGCGGTGTATTAGCCGACGGACACTCACTATCAGAAGGTGTGGAAGCCGGACAGGCTATTTACAGCAAGATGGCTATCCCACAGGGTTGCAGCATCCAGGTATCTGGTACCTATGAGACACAGCAAGACTCTAACCGCGACCTCGGTATGTTGGGTCTCATCATCATCATCCTGGTATTCATCGTGATGGCTGCACAGTTCGAGTCAATGACCTACCCCTTCATCATCATGTTCTCAGTACCTTTCGCCTTCTGCGGTATCGCATTGTCGCTGGTAGTGACAGGTACCGACATGAACATCATGTCAATGCTGGGCGGTATCATGCTGATTGGTATCGTAGTAAAGAATGGTATCGTGCTCATCGACTACACCATCCTGCTGCGTGAACGTGGCTATGCCTTGCTGCGCGCCTCTTCACAGGCAGCCCGCTCTCGTCTGCGTCCTATCCTTATGACAACGCTTACTACCCTGCTGGGTATGACACCTATGGCATTGAGCCATGGTGTAGGTGCCGAGATGTGGCGCCCCATGGGTGTTGCCATCATTGGTGGTTTGCTCATCTCTACCATCATGACGCTTATCTATGTACCTTCAATGTTCTGTATCTTTGGCGGTATCGGCATCAAGCGTAAGCGTAAGAAGATGCGCAAGCAGCGTAAGCTCGACGCATACTGGAATGAGCACAAGAGTGAAGAACAGCTCAACAAGAAGGATCTTGCCAACCACAAGGCATAGGGTTCACAAGAACTAATAAATAGATTTTTCACAGAGTTAAAAAACAAGAATGACTATAGTGCTGGCTAAGGTAAAGCCACTTTACCGAAGCCATGCCTATAGTACATAAAATGATAATACAAGAAGAAACAATGAAAACTGTATTCATCACCTACGACCAGGCACACCATGAAGGTGTCATCGAGGCTCTCGACGCATCATTGTGCCGTGGCTACACATATCTTGGCAACGCTGGCGGTCGTGGCACAAAGACTGGCGAGCCTCATCTGGGAACTCATGCCTGGCCGGCTCTCAATGGTGCCATACTCACCATCTGTGAGGACGAGAAGGTGGCTCCACTTTTAGAACGCCTACGCAAACTCGATAACGACAACCCCATGCTGGGTCTGCGTGCCTTTGTATGGAACGTTGAACAGACGTTGTAAAGGTACATCAAATAATAAAAACGCGTCCTGCAATGAGTGTGGGGCGCGTTTTTGTTTTCTCACTTTCAAATGAACGCTCAAAAGAAGAACGCTCAAAAGACGAGAAGATTAGGGAGAAAAGTACACTTGAAAAATATTTTGGAGCAGAATGAATAAAAAAAACGCTTAAAGCTTGGAAATGAGACTTTTTTTTTGTAAATTTGCATATAATAATATTATGACAAACTGATAGCATCCCATTGTTCTACTGAACAGCAAGACAACAACTTTCCACATTATGCCATGAACATTTCAACGTGAATAACGTTTCATTGTTACTAAAGGAAATATTGCTAAGGAAGAACAAAAACATGAGAAAATGAAATTACTAACACTTGCCGTATTGTTCGCTTGTGCCATACCGTCCATAGCACAGAGGGCAATCAATTTCAATAGCGACTGGCTGATAGCTGCCACAAGCATCACAGAGGAAAAGACTGTGACGCTACCCCGTGCATGGAATGAGGCATACGCATTTCGGGTGCCAATAGAGGAACTACCCGATGACACAGTACGCTACAGCAAGACCTTCTATGCGCCCAAGGCATGGAAAGGCAAAAAGATATTCATTGAGTTTGAAGGAGCACGACAATCTGCAGAAGTATGGTTGAATGGAAAACGCGTGGGACTTCACCAAAACGGAGTCATGGCTTTTGGCTTCGACCTCACACCCTACATTAAGATTGGCAAAGACAATGTACTGGAAGTACTGACAGACAACGACTGGTCATACCACGAGAAGAATGCTGATGGCACAGAAATCAAGGTAAGGGATGGCGTTGTGGTAAAGGATGGAAACAATTTACCCAACAACGAACTTAAACCGACGTCATTCCAATGGAACAATAAAAACTTCAATGCCAACTATGGTGGTTTGCCCAAGAATGTGCGTTTGCATGTGGTGCCCAAACTCTATCAAACCCTACCGCTATTCAGCACTTTGGGAACAACAGGTGTGTACGTCTATGCAAAGGGCATCGACGTAGAAGGACACTCGGCCACCATCCATGCAGAGTCGGAAGTAAGAAACGAAAGTGGCAAAGCCCAGAATGTGATCTATGAGGTAGAGGTCATCGACCGTCAAACCGGCAACAAAATAGCATCGTTCGCCTCAAACACCTACCAAATAGGAATCGGCATAACCATGACATTATCAGCAGAGGAAAGAGTAAACGGATTACACCTCTGGTCATGGGGATACGGCTATCTTTATGACGTGATAACCCGAGTAAGATGCCTTTCCAACAACACACTCACCGACCAAGCCGTAACGACAACAGGATTCCGCAAGACCGAGTTTGGCAACGGACAGACAAAACTGAATGGTCGCACCATCATGATGCATGGTTACGCGCAGCGCACAAGCAACGAGTGGCCGGGTGTGGGAATGTCGGTGCCCGCATGGCTTTCCGACTACTGCAACCGGCTCATTGTGGAGTCAGGAGGAAACCTTGTCAGATGGATGCACGTATGTCCGTGGAAACAAGACATTGAGTCGTGCGACCGTGTGGGCCTCATGCAAGCCATGCCCGCCGGTGATGCAGAGAAGGATGTGACCGGACGACATTGGGAACAGCGGACAGAGTTGATGCGGGATGCAATAATCTACAACCGCAACAACCCTTCCATCATCTTCTACGAATGTGGTAACAAAGGCATTAGCGAGGCACACATGCTGGAGATGAAAGCCATACGCGACCAGTACGACCCTTACGGCGGACGTGCCATTGGTTCGAGAGAGATGCTCAATGCCGAAACATCGGCTGAATATGGAGGAGAGATGTTGTATATCAACAAATCGGGCACCAAGCCTGTCTGGGCAATGGAATACTGCCGCGATGAAGCGCTGCGAAGATATTGGGACGACTGGAGTGCACCATACCACAAGCAAGGTGCAGGTCCTCTCTACCGCAACGCAGATGCATCAGCATACAACCAGAACAACGACCAATTCGCCATCGAAATGGTGCGCCGATGGTACGACTACTGGCAGGTGCGTCCTGGCACGGGAGAGCGCGTAAGCAATGGTGGAGTCAAGATTGTATTCTCAGACACCAACACCCATAACCGCGGTGAAAGCAACTATCGCACATCGGGCGTGACGGATGCCATGCGCATACCCAAAGACGCATTCTATGCCCATCAGGTAATGTGGGACGGATGGGTTACCCCCGAACAGTCGCGCACACACATCATCGGCCACTGGAACTATGAGCAAAACGTGGTAAAACCCGTTTTCGTGGTAAGCGATGCACCCTGCGTGAAACTGTATCTCAACGGAAAAGAAGTAGGAAAGGAAAACATAGACTACCATTTCCTCCACACATTCGACTCCATCGCTTACGAGCCAGGCACACTCACCGCCGTATCATTCGATGCACAAGGCAAGAAGCTGAGCGAACACACCCTGACGACAGCGGGCGCCCCCCATGCCCTTCGCATTAAGAATATTGACAACCACCAGATGACGGCTGACGGAGCAGACATGTGCCTTCTGGAATATGAAGTGGTGGATGCAGAAGGACGTCGCTGCCCTCTTGCCAATGACCTTGTGCATTTCACGGTTGAAGGCCCTGCCGAATGGATAGGCGGAATTGCCTATAGAGACAGCGTAAAGAGTCGCGAGGAATGGGAGAAGAATCCAAACAGCATCCGTTCACTCAGCCTTCCCGTAGAATGTGGCGTGAACCGCGCACTCATCCGCAGCACAGGAGAGGAAGGTTCTATCAGCATAACAGCGAAAAGCGAATCGGGCATGACTACAGCCATCAAACTGGGCGCCATTAAAAGCCAAGCACCCATCAGCGGAGAGAATATCCCTTATGACAAGAAGAGTACTGGCAGAAACGGTAACAGTACAGCAGAGAAAAACTTTGTTCGAGGAGAAACCCCATCTTCACCATCATACACAAATATAAAGCATACTATCCATCCCGTGAAAGTAGTGGCTGGATGCCATCAGACGGATGCCCAGAAAAGCATAGACAACAGCGAAGATACAGAGTGGAAGAACGATGGCAAAGCGTCAACGGCATGGATTCGCTACGAATTTGAGCGTCCCGTGCGCATTGATGAGATATCCATGAAGCTGACAGGATGGCGCCAACGCTCCTACCCACTCGAGATTTTTGCTGACCGCACCCTTGTATGGGAAGGCAAGACGCCACAGTCACTTGGATACGTTCACCTTGCTATGGCCAATCCTACCGAAGCCTCCTCTATCATCATACGGCTAAAGGGAGCAGCAACCAGCGACGATGCTTTCGGACAAATCACAGAACTTGTTGCCCCCGTGGCAAACGAACTCGACCTGTTCAAAGCCAAGGATGGCGACAAGGTACGCTCTGAATTGCGTATAGTGGAATGCGACTTTTTACAGAATAAATAACTTTACAAACACATATTTTTATCATGAACACTTTCAAGAAATACATTTTCCTTCTTTGTTTTTTATCACCAGCATTTGCACAAGCAAATATCGACGGGTTATGCGGCACATGCTATTGGAAAATAGACGAATACGGTACGTTAGACGTATCTCCAGCAATATATGTTAACGATGACACATGGGACAAATTTGAAATGGACACCATTGACTGGGAAGCATTTGACTGGGAAACCGGAGCAGGAATCCTGGATGAATGGGAAGAAGAAGCACCTTGGCACGATTATAGTTATTTGGTCAAAAGAGTTTACTTTTATAAAGTAAAAGCCAAGACATGCCGTAACATATTCAAGGACCTCATCAATGCAACCAAAATTCACATAGAAAGTCTTATCACAGATGGTGTGAAAGACATGAGCGGAATGTTTTATAACTGTGCTGAATTGAAAGGTTTATATGAGCCCGAATCATTCAATACGGAGAACGTAACAGATATGAACAGCATGTTCTTCTGCTGCTCTTCCTTGCCAAGCATCCCAACGAAGAAACTAAAGACAGACAAGGTAACAGACATGCATGCCATGTTTTATTACTGCAAGAGTTTGGAACAGCTTGACCTTAATGGTTTCAACACAAGAAACACCACAAACATGAGCAGTATGTTCTCAGATTGCACCAACCTGAAAAAGATATCTTTTGGAACAGACTTTTCTACAGAAAATGTCACGTCAACCAGCTTCATGTTCTGCAATTGCGAAGGACTAACACAAATCGACCTAAGCACATTTAACACGCACAATGTGACAAACATGAGTGCCATGTTTGACGGTTGCATCAGACTGGAAAGATTCGACATATCAGACCATGTTACAGACTTTGACACGAGAAACGTGACAAATATGAGTGCAATGTTCTCACATTGCGAGACTTTAACAGAATTAGACCTAAGCCATTTCAACACCAGCCAAGTTACCAATATGGCTAACATGTTTAACAGGTGCGCCAAACTGACTACCATCAAACTGGAAAACTTCGACACAAGAAACGTAGAGAAGATGAACGGAATGTTCAACTCATGTGCCAAATTAGCGAACGTGGACGTAAGCCACTTCGACACGCACAACGTCACAGACATGAACCAGATGTTTGCCGTCTGCGCAGACCTAAAGGAAATAGACATCAATAATTTCGATACGCAGAATGTCACGAATATGAAATGGATGTTTTCGGGTTGCAGCTCGTTAACAACACTCGACATCACTCATTTCAACACAAGCCAAGTAACCAACATGAGCAGAATGTTCTATCAATGCAACAAGCTAAAGAAGATAGACGTAAGCGGATTTAACACCCAGAATGTAACCGACATGAGTTATATGTTTGGCAACTGTGACGATGTTATAGAGCTTGACGTAAGCCATTTCGACACGCATAACGTGACAAATATGGCATGCATGTTTCAATATGACTTTAACATTCCCGAGTTGCAGGTATCGAACTTCAACACAGAAAAGGTTACGGATATGAGAATGATGTTCCACTCATGCATAAAACTTCGTCAGCTTGATGTCAAGAATTTCAATACTACAAACGTGACAGACATGAGAAGCATGTTCCTGAACTGTGCGAAAGTACCCTTGCTGAACCTAAGCCAATTTGACACAAAAAAGGTTACGAGCACCGAAAGTATGTTTTTGGGATGCAGTAGTCTTACCACCCTTTTCCTGGGAAACTTCGACATGAGCAAGGTAACAAGCCATGAGAACATGTTCAAAAGCTGCGACCAACTATCCAGCATCATTTGTCATCGCGAAGTTCCCTCTGTCATGAAAGATGGCACATTCAGTTCCATGCCAACAGCAACCACAAATTGCACACTTTACGTGCCTTATGGCTGCAAGGAAAAATACGAGGCTGCTACTGGATGGAAAGAGATAACTCACATTGTAAGCGATGAATACAATGCCATAGACCAACTTGCAAAAGACCCAGGCTCTACCCTGCACTATTCCGTAACCGGCATCAAGCAACAATTCCCCCATGGCATACACATCATCCGCCAAGCTGATGGATCAGTAAGAAAAATATTGAAATAAACAGATAGACACAAAAAAAGCGCAGAGACAAAGAGAAACATTTTCCACATAAAGGAAAAGAAAAACTCTGTCTCTGCGCCTCTGCTTTGAAAATATCAGCGTGCAAGAAAACTATGCACCCTGAATGAGAGTCGAGTTAGAAGGGTAAGTCATCACCTCCCTCAGAAGCCTCAAATGGAGAAGCGCTGGGAGCCTGTGCAGGTGCAGCAGGAGCAGCCTGTGCAGGTGGGAAAGGTGCAGCAGACGCTGCAGGAGCCGCACCAAAGGGAGCATCGGGAGCAGCAGCCATACCAGGCTGTGCAGCGGCTTGCAGATTGCGGTCAACCTTCCAGGCACGGATTGAGTTGAACCAACGACCTTGATACTCGCGAGCATCAATGTCAAATGAAACCACCATTGTCTCACCTATCTGGATATTGAACTGCTGAATACGATCTGCGCCAAACACCTCGAAGTTCATCTTGCGAGGATATTGTTCCAAAGTCTCCAACACATAACTTGCACATCGCCACTCTGAGCCAGAACGAGCAGAAACGCCACTACGCTCGGGCAATACTGCTATAATCTTTCCTGTAATTTCCATTGTATTTAACGTATTTGTTTTAAATTTTGGTGCGAAGTTACTAATCTTTTTCGGCATAAACTAATTTTAAGAACATTTTTTTTGCTCTTTTCGGGCAAATATATTAACTTTGCGCATAAATGGGCATATCCCACCAATTGCCCACAAAACCGCAAATAAATAAAAACGAAATACAAATGAAGTTTACCGTATCAAGTTCGGCTTTATACAGCCACCTTTCCGCAGCAAGCAAGGTAATGGGTTCGAAAAACTCCATGCCCATCCTCGATTGTTTTCTGCTGAACATCAGAGACAACAAGATAAGCATTACCGCAAGCGATAGCGAGAAGTATTTCATCACAGGAATCGATGTCATCGACATGACAGAAAACGCCATGTTCTGTGTTCCTGCCAAGACTATCATGGATTCCATCAAGGAACTGGCTGAACAGCCCATTACGTTCGAGTACATTCCCGAAACCCACGAACTGATAGGTTTTCACCAAAGCGGAACTTTCAGCATCATGAGTATGGATGCCGAGCCTTTCCCCCTGCAGGGCAACATCAACCCTGAGGCTACCACACTGACAATGTCTGCAGAGACTTTGCTTAATGGCATCAACCGTTGCTTGTTCGCCACCGCTAACGACGAGATTCGCCTGGTAATGACAGGTATCTTCATCGACATAAAGCCCGACCACATTATCTTTGCTGGTACCGACGGCCGTAAGTTGGTTCGTTGCATCAACCGCAACGTACAACCTGGCTACGAAGGTGGTTTCATCCTGCCCAAGAAAGTGGCAAGCATCCTGAAGAACGTCATTGGCCGCGACGCTGCCGATGTCATCATACACTACGATGCAGAGAAGGCTATCATCCAGTCAGCTGACTTCGAGCTTTATTTCCGCCTCATCGAAGGTCGTTACCCCAACTATAACGCAGTAATCCCCTCAAACAACCCCTACCAGGCAACCGTGGACCGTTCGGCTTTGATTGGTGCCTTGAAGCGTGTCAGTGTATTCTGCAACCAGAGCAGCGGCCTCATGAAGGTTCATCTGGAAAACAACCTGATGAAGTTGACAGGACAGGACAACGACTACTCTACCTCTGCAGAGGAGAATCTGTACTGCGAATACAACAACTCACCCATCAGCGTGGGATTCAGTTGCCAGTTTATGCTGGAAATCGCAGCCATCCTCGACTTCGAGAGTCTGACATTGCAGTTGGCAGATCCCAGTCGTCCTGGCATCATTGTGCCCGCAGTACAGGAGGAGAACGAAGAGGTGCTGATGCTGCTCATGCCTATGATGCTGAACGACTAAGCATAGTTGCACGATTTGGATTGAAATCCAAATAACATGTCTGTTTCTACAACGGAAAAAACGGAATAACTAAAGGAAAATCTATCTCCCCGAATTTGCGGTCAGTTTACAGTTCACAAATACTGAGACCATAATTCTTTGCAAATTCTATCTACCCGGGATTTTAGAAAAAGAATCCGTTTTTTCCGTTGTTCAATAATGTATAGTAACAATGAAACTGAATCTGAAGAACCCAATCATATTCTTTGACCTCGAAACCACAGGACTCGACATTGCAAAAGACCGCATTGTGGAATTGTGCTACATCAAAGTAGAAACCAATGGAAATGAGGAAAGTCGCTCTATGCGCATCAACCCAACCATCCACATTCCCGAGGCATCCAGCGCCATCCACGGCATCTACGACTCAGACGTACAAGACTGCCCCACCTTCAAGGAAGTAGCTGCCACCCTGGCAACCACGTTCAAAGGATGTGACTTGGCAGGCTTTAACTCCAACCGATTTGACATTCCCGTGCTGGTAGAGGAATTTATGAGAGCAGGCGTATTGCTCGACCTCAGCAAGCGTAAGTTCGTAGATGTGCAGAACATCTACCACAAGCTTGAGCGCCGCACGCTGATAGCCGCCTACAAATACTACTGTGGCAAGGATCTGGAAAACGCACATAGTGCCTTAGCCGACACACGTGCCACCTATGAGGTGCTATTGGCACAGCTTGAGAAGTACCCCAACGAACTGAAAAACGACATCTCATTCCTGGCAGACTACAGCAAAATGACCAACAACGTGGACTTTGCCGGACGCTTGATATACAACGATAAAGGCGAGGAGGTCATCAATTTCGGCAAATACAAGGGAAAGCTGGTCAAAGATATTTTTAACACAGATCCCAGTTACTATGCGTGGGTACAAAACGCAGACTTCTCGCTTAATACAAAATATGTATTCACCCAGTTGAGATTGAAATATGCTTCAAGGTAAGAAAATAGTTCTTGGAATCACAGGCAGCATTGCTGCCTACAAGGCATGCCTGCTCATCAGAGGGCTTATCAAGCAAGGAGCTGAGGTACAAGTGGTCATCACACCTGCCGGCAAGGAGTTCATCACCCCTCTTACACTCAGCACGCTGACACACAAACCCGTAGTGAGCGAGTTCTTTTCAAGGGCAGATGGAAGCTGGAACAGCCACGTGGACCTTGGACTATGGGCAGACGCCATGGTGATTGCACCTGCCACAGCCAGCACCATAGGCAAGATGGCTAATGGCATAGCCGACAACATGCTCATCACAACCTATCTGAGCATGAAGGCACCCGTCTTTGTGGCTCCTGCCATGGATCTCGACATGTACGCACACCCCAGCACACAGAAGAACCTGCAGACGCTCATCTCATACGGCAACCATATCATAGAACCCGGAACGGGATTCCTGGCCAGCAAGTTGGAGGGAAAGGGACGCATGGAAGAGCCAGAGAAGATCATCGAGGTACTTGATGACTTCTTTGAAGAGAAAGACCTAAAGGGCCAGAGAGTATTGATTACGGCAGGACCCACGTATGAAAAACTCGACCCCGTGCGCTTCATCGGCAACTACTCAAGTGGCAAGATGGGCATAGCCCTGGCCGAAGAATGCGCCAAGAAAGGAGCTGAAGTGGAACTGGTATGCGGTCCTGTTAGCATCAAGGCCAAGCACCCCAACATACACCTTACCAGCGTGGAAAGCGCCCAGCAAATGTATGAGGCAGCCACAAGCATCTACCCCAATTGCCAGATAGGAGTGCTATGTGCTGCCGTGGCTGACTTTACGCCAACCAACGTGGCCGACAACAAGATAAAGAGAGAAGCCCTTGCTGAAAAGGAAGGTGAATTGGTATTGCATCTTCAGCCCACAAAGGACATTGCAAAAGCCATTGGACAGATGAAGAAAGAAGGACAGTTGCTGGTTGGCTTTGCCTTGGAGACAAACGACGAGAAGGCTCATGCACAGGAGAAACTTGTCAAGAAGAATCTCGACTTCATCGTGATGAACTCGCTGAGAGACGAGGGAGCAGGTTTTCGCCATGACACCAACAAGATAAGCATCATCTCGGCCAACGACATCAAGGAGTTCCCCTTGAAGAGCAAGACGGAAGTGGCCACGGACATTATTAACGAACTTGTAAAACGATTAGGATAAGTGGCAAAGAAGTTCCTTGTCATATTCATGATGTTCCTGGGATTCAACTACACTCATGCCCAGGAGATAGAGGCCAAGGTCTCTATCAACCATCAGCAAGTGGGTAACACCACTCGCACCGACGTGTTTGAGGCTTTGCAAGAGAAAGTGCAGAACTTCCTCAACGAACGTGCGTGGACGGGAATGCACTACCGTGAGTCGGAACGCATACAATGCAATATGGGTATTACCGTAAATTCCTACAGCGATACCGACAACTCGTTGAAGTGCTCCATGCTGCTTACAGTCAGCCGACCTGTATTCAACAGCAGTTATACCACCACAACGTACTCGGTAAAGGACGGAAATTTCAACTTTACTTTCCAGCCCACGGATCAGCTTGAGTTTGCAGGTACCGACAGAATGGACAATAACCTGGTGGCATTGCTGGCCTATTATGCCTACATGATAATAGGCTATGACATGGACAGCATGGCTCCCTTGGGTGGCACACAGATGTTTCACACCGCCGAAGACATCGTGTCGAGCGCAGAGAGTCTGGGCTACCCTGGATGGAAAGCCTTTGATGACAGCAAGAACAGATTTGCCCTTCTGAATGACCTGATGGATGGTGCTATGGAACCCTATCGCCAACTCATCTACAAATACCATCGTGAAGGACTTGATCAAATGGCAGAGAATAGTGACAGCGGACGTGAAGCCATTGCTGAAGCCATCGGTCTGCTAAACGAGGCACATGAGGCAAAGACCATGAGTCAGTTGCCCCAACTCTTCACGGAATACAAGCGCGAGGAACTGGTTAACATCTTCACTAAGAAGGGAAGCAACCAGGAGCGTGAAACCATATATAATATATTAATAGGTATAGATCCCTCACAAAGCAATAACTGGGACAAGATAAAATAGACTCATGCTTCAACATCTATATATTCAGAACTACGCACTCATCGAAGAACTCGACATCGACATCGAGCAGGGGTTCTCGGTTATCACGGGTGAGACAGGTGCCGGTAAGTCTATCTTACTGGGTGCCATTGGCTTGTTGATTGGACAGAGAGCCGACATCAAATCCATACGACAAGGGGCGCAGAAGTGCATCATTGAAGCCACCTTCAACATCTGCAACTATAACCTCAAAGATCTCTTTGACGAGATTGACATTGAATACGACCCGACAGAGTGCATCATACGACGCGAGTTGTCTGCCAACGGAAAGAGCAGAGCCTTCATCAACGACACACCAGCAGGAGTCAATGCGCTGAAGACATTGGGTGACCATCTTATAGACATTCACTCACAGCACCAGAATCTTCTGCTTGGAAAGGAGGACTTTCAACTAAACGTGCTTGACCTCCTGGCACACAATCAGGAAGACAAGGAGAAGTATGCCAGCTTGTATGCCGCATACAAAGACACAAAGAAAGCTTTGGAGGATGCTAAGGAAGCCTCAGAGAAGGTGCAATCGGAACAAGACTACCTCACCTTCCAGTTGGAGCAACTCACCGAGGCCAACCTTCAGGAAGGTGAAGACGAAGAACTGGAGAAGGAACAGCAAACGCTGGAGCACGCTGAAGAAATCAAGACGGCATTGTTCCAAGCAAAAGACATACTGAATGCAGACGGAAACAGCGTCATACAAGCCATCAGAACTGCACAAAACCGACTGGAAGGAATTGCGCACGTATTTACAGAAGCATCGGAACTGGCATCGCGACTTGAAAGCTGCAGAATCGAGCTCAAGGATGTGGCCAGTGAAGTAGAAGGCGAAGCAGAAGACATTGAGTACAATCCTGCACGACAAGCCTTTGTGGAAGAACGACTCAGCCTCATCTACGAATTAGAACGTAAACATCATGTTGAGAGTGTAGAGCAACTAATCAACCTTACCCAGGAATTGCAGGAAAAGCTTGACGGCATCAACCATAGCGAAGAAAACATCCTCAAGCTTGAAGCAAAACTCAAGGAACTTGAGAATAAGACGATGGAACAGGCTCTACGACTATCAAAGCAAAGAAGCAAGGCTGCCACAGAAGTGGAGAAGGCAATGTGCGAGAAACTCATACCTCTCGGCATAGCCAATGTACAGTTCAAGGTTGACATTGAGAAACGTGACACCTTCGATGCCACGGGAATCGACAAGGTGACCTATCTCTTCAGCGCCAACAAGAATGGGGCATTACAACCCATCTCACAAGTAGCCAGTGGTGGCGAGATTGCCCGTGTCATGCTGAGCCTAAAGGCACTCATCAGCAGCGCGGCCAGCCTGCCTACCATCATCTTTGACGAAATCGATACAGGAGTAAGTGGACACATTGCCGAACGTATGGCCCTTATCATGAAAGAGATGGGAGAAGAACACGGAAGGCAGGTTATCAGCATCACTCACCTACCCCAGATTGCGGCAATGGGAAAGAACCATTACAGAGTATATAAAGAAGACAACGACGATGCCACCAACAGCCACATTGTGCAGCTCTCGGTGGAAGAACGCATCGAGGAAATTGCCAAAATGATGAGTGGTTCCACCTTGACCGAAGCTGCTTTGAGCAATGCCAAGACGCTTTTGTCAATCAGTTGAAGCTTTGAATAACCCAGGCTTACTAATTGAGTACGTCCCTGGGGCTATGCCGTTTCAGGGAAGTACAAATAAAAAAAGAATTTTTAAAACAAAAAAAGACATATTTCAATGAAAATAAAATTATTATTGTCCTTATTCTGCATAATAGGCTCTTTTGCCACAACTTTCGCCCAAAACCCCAAATGGTTCAAGAAAGCCAGAAAGATACAGCTAACCATCATCACCACCGATGAAAAGGGTGCGGTTAACCAAGGTCAGGGATTCTTCGTCAACGAGACGGGAACCGTATTTGCAGAATATGACCTGATGAAATCTGCCACAAAGGCCACAGCTGTTGATGCTGAAGGCAAGGAGTACGACATTACCCACATCCTGGGTGCCAATTCGCTATACAATGTCGTCAAATTGGAGACTAACAATCACAAGGCTAACACCATGCCCATTGCCAGCGCAGCATCAAAAGAGAACGACCTGGTGTACATCATGCCTATTTGTAGCAATGACAAAAAAGCTGTCTGCATTATCGACACCATTAAGCAGGTGCAAGAGTTTGGCGACGACAAGCAGCATGCCTATTACAGTCTTTCATCTCCCCTTGAATCACGTTATTCAGGTTGTCCTGTGTTCAACGCCAATGGCGAGATTCTTGGCCATGTTCAGATGCCTGCCGGTGACAACACAAAGCCTGCCTTTGTCATGAGTACCACCTATGGCAATTCACTAAGCATCAATGTGCTTGACATCAACAACAACGACCTTAAAAACATCTACATCGCCAAGGCTTTGCCCACCGAAGAGTCACAGGCAACCTCGTACATACTACTTGTCAACAGGCAAGACAAAACAGCCTACATGCAAATACTTAATGAGTTTGTGACCAAATTCCCCAACAATCACATAGGCTATACCCAGTTGGCTGAAGCACTTGTGGGTGACAACAAATACAAGGAGGCAGAGGAAATCTATGCCAAGGCTCTTCAGATGAACACAGGCCATGATGACGAAATACATCATTCATTTGCCACCCAACTCTATCAAGCTGGTTTGCAAGAGAAAGAGCCCGCTGAGGGATGGAACATGGAACATGCGCTGAAAGAGGCACAAACAGCCTATGCATGCAACAACCAACCACTTTATACAGCCTTAGAGGGCATGTGCCTCTACGCAATGAAGCAATACGAGGCATCCTGCGAGAAGTTTTTGCAGATGGGTAGCACCAACATGCGATCTGCAGAATATTTCCTTTATGCATCACAATGCAAGCAAATGATGAAGGCTCCCACAGAGGAAATCCTTGCCATGCAGGATAGTGCAGTCAACTGCTATACTAAACCTTATCCCAAAGAGGCAACCACAGCCCTTTACCTCCGTGCCAAGACACTGGCATCGCTCAATCGTAACCGCGAAGCCGTGAACGACATGAACGAATACGAGCACATTCTCTCCGGACGTGTCAACGATGCAGCTTTCTATTATGAGCGTGAACAGCTTGAGATGCAATGCCGTATGTTTGCTGCTGCACTTACCGACATAGAGAATGCCGTAAGACTTCAACCCCAAGATGCATTACTCCGTGCAGAAGAGGCTGTAGTAAATTACAGAATAGGCGAAATCGACCAAGCCATTGCAGCCGCCAACGAGGCTATTCGTATTGACGAGAAATTCCCCGACCCATATCGCATTCTGGGCATCTGTCTAAACGAGAAAGGCAAAAAAGCCGAAGCCAAAAAGGCATTGGAGAAAGCCAAGGAACTGGGTGACACAATGGCTCAGTCCGTGCTCGACAAAATCAAGTAAGTTTTGCCACTTTGGGTCAGTTTTGCAACATCTTCGTTCCAAATAGCACACAATTCGTAAAAAATCTTATAGTAAGTAACGCAAATTCAAATAAAAATATCTAAATTTGCAACGGATTTCATTAGTAGCTCTTCGTAGAAGATGATACAAATTGAGTTTCTACATCAGCCATCCTACCCTAACAGCCAGGGAAATTGACCGATTGTAGATTATAAAAAAAGAGATTAATTAACCCATTTTGGATAACAAATTTTAAAGACAATGAAGAAACTGAAATTATTTGCAGCTTGCGGAGCAGCAACATTAGGTTTGACCTTCACTTCATGTAACAATGACGACTACAAGTTTGACCCCAACTATGAGGCAGAATTGAAGAAGTCACAGTTTGATGTAGCTTTTACCCAGCGATATGGTGAAGTAGGTGCAAATCAGAACTGGGGTTTTGACAACATTCCCTGCATTGAGACTCAGGAGACCAGAGCTTCTTTCCCCAATTCTAACGAGTGGGAGAACATCTACAAACTCAATGTTCCCAAAGCTATAACCCAGTTCGAGGCTGACTACGTTTACAATTACTTTAAGAATATCGAATCCAACGTCCGTTCAATCGACTTGCACTACACCGACTTTTTCGTACAGCACGTATGGAAGGGTACTGAGGCCTACAAGGATGGTTACAATCAGGATGTAATAGGCGGTGACCAGATGGACTACATCATCCTTGACGAGGATCATGGTTACAACTTCAACAGTACAACCAACCTTACCAACGATGGTAGCATGTATGTTATGGACGGCAGCACAAAGAAGTTTGGTTATCACAACAGCCGCGATAGCAAAAACCACTACGAGTACCTGTGCCTCGCTATTGATGTTCCCGGTATCGGTGTTGGTTACTATGTAGGTTTTGACTTCTATGCTAATGGCGAGGAGAAGAATATGCAGGTTGAGTGCGACGGCATTTACACCGACTGGATTGTCAAGATTGTCCCCGGACAGTATGGCAATGCTAAGCGCATCATGTGTGAGGACCTTGGTACAACCGACGACTTTGACTTCAATGATGTAGTATTCGATGTTTACATCAACTACAATGAGTACTGGCATGGCAACGACTTTGGTGTAATTACACTCCGTGCTGCCGGTGGTACTATCCCCTTGTATGTTGATGGTAAGGAGGTTCACGAGATGTTCGGCGTAAGTACTGGTACCATGGTTAACACCGGTGCTGGTGCAGAAAGACCCGCAGTACAGTGGCGCTTTACTCCTAAGAGTGCAAATCCCAACGATGTAGAGATTAAGGTTGTGAAGGACGCTGTCACCTACACCCTCTCTGCTCCCACTGGCAAGGTTCCCTACAAGATTGCTGTTCCCGTAACCGTTGACTGGACTGAGGAAAGACAGCAGATCGAAGAGAAGTATCCTGCTTTCAAGGAGTGGGTAAAGGATGCTAACAAGCCTTTCTGGAAGTAAGCACTATTGAGCAAAATGCCTGCAAAGCAATATAATAAAATCTGCTTTCGTTCGAAAGAATGGAAGCAGATTTGTTTTTAGTCACATAAAAGCGAATATTTACCAAGAAAGTATCGGGAATAACATTTTTTTCGTACATTTGTAACGGAAACCCTTAGAAGCATCATGAAGAGTACATTACCCAGAATAGTTGAACAAACCATCAGAAAGCACACACTCTTGTCGGCACACGACAAGGTATTGGTGGCACTAAGTGGTGGAGCCGACTCTGTGGCTCTGCTTAGAGTAATGCACGACTTAGGATACAACACAGAGGCTCTTCATTGTAACTTTCACCTTCGAGGCGATGAGTCTGACCGCGATGAGAAGTTCGTCACCAAGCTTTGCCATGAGAGAGGCATCCCTCTCCACATACGGCACTTTGACACTCAAGGCTATGCCAAAGAAAAGAAGGTAAGCATTGAGATGGCTGCCCGTGAACTGCGCTACGCATGGTTCGAAGAGATGTTGCAAGAGCGAGATGCCCATGCCATTTGTGTAGCACATCACCAGAAAGACCAAGCCGAGACGCTTTTGCTTAACCTGATACGAGGAACTGGCATACGTGGGTTGGCTGGAATGCACTACCAAAACGGGCACATCATCCGCCCCCTACTTGATGCCACAAAGGAAGAAGTTGAAACCTACCTGCACGATATTCAGCAAGACTGGGTGGATGACAGCACAAACTTTGAACGTGATGCCTTACGCAATCGCATCCGTCTGGATGTACTTCCCTTGTTGCAGCAGCTTAATCCGCAAGCCATACACAACCTTGCCAAGACGGCAGAGCACATGCAAGAGACACTCTGCATCTACGAACGTGGACTTTGCCAACAAAAAACAACAACAATGACTTTCAAGTTCAAGACAGAACTTCACGAAGCGCTGTTGGGCTGTGGATTCAACGCCACACAGGAAGATAACATCTGGGAAGGCAAGACGGGAAGCATCGTTGAGTCTTCCACTCACAGGTTGCTGAAAGACCACGATCAGTATATTCTAAGAACCAAGCAAGAGGAGGCTAAGGTCCCCGTCCTTACGACAAACATCCTGGAACGCAGTCAACTGACAAAGATGCAAAAGGGATGCATCTACCTTGACAACGAGAAGGTGAAGCAGCCTCTCTCCATACGTAAGACAAAGGCAGGCGACCGCTTCACCCCTTTTGGCATGAAAGGTACGAAACTTGTTAGCGACCTATTGACCGACCTGAAGCTGAATCGTTTTGAGAAGGAGGACCAATACGTGCTGACCGATGGAGAGGATCAGATTCTTTGGGTCATCGGACGAAGGGCGTCCAATCTTTACCGTGTAACGGATCACACACGTCAAGTCCTCGTCATCGAGACAGAACACACATAAGTTCACATTAAAAGTCACACTAATATCTATGGCAGACATACATACCAAGACTCCGTCAGACAGTTCTCCCATCCGGGTGATTGAGGTCATCAGGCAAGGGCAGATTGGAGGAGGAGAGTCGCATGTACTCGATCTCATTCAATGCCTCGACAAGACACAAGTCACCCCCATTGCCATGGCATTCACAGGAGGGCACATGATAGACACCCTGCGCAAGCAAGGCATCAAATGCTACGTGATAGAGACGCAGAAGGCATTTGACAAGAAAGCCATGCAGAAAATATGCAAAGTGGTGCAAGACGAGAACATAGACATCATCCATGCCCACGGCAGCAGGGCTGCATCAAACATGCTGCAAGCCTCGCGCAAGTTGCACGTTCCTCTCATCTACACGGTTCATGGGTGGAGCTTTCACCAAGACCAGTCATGGATTATCCGCAAACTACGCGGATGGAGCGAGAAACTGATATGCCACTATGCCAAGCGCGTGATCTGCGTATCGGAGAGCAACCGACAGACTGGCGAGAAGACATTCGGGCTGAAGAACTGTACCGTCATTGAGAACGGCATCAACCTGCAACGCTTCAATGCCGAAGCCTGCCATAGCAACTTGCGAAGTGAACTGGGTTTCGGCAACGACGACTTTATCGTGGCCGAGATATGCCGTATTACCCTTCAGAAAGCTCCCATCGACTTCCTGAAAGCCGTTGAGATAGCACACGCCAAGGAACCACGCATCAAGGGACTGCTGGTGGGCGAAGGTGACATGCAGACAGAAACCGAAGCCTACATACAGGAACACAAGATGCAGGATTACCTCATTACCTCGCCTTTCCGTACCGACGTGCCTGCCGTTCTGCATGCCATCGACGTGTATTGCCTACCCAGCCTGTGGGAAGGACTGAGCATTGCCTTGCTTGAAGCATTGGCTATGAAGAAGCCTGTGGTTGTTACGCCTACCGATGGCACCAAGGAACTAATTGAAGACCAAGTGAATGGCACAATCGTACCTTTCAACAATCCAGATGCCAATGCAGAGGCTTTCCTGAGATACTTCAACTCCCCCGAGACGATGAAGGCTCACGGTGAGAAGGCACATGCCATGGTTGAACGTCGTTTCAATGCCCAACGTGTGGCCGACACCGTGATGGATATTTACAAGCAGAACGTAAAATGAAAGAAATCAGCGTCATAGTACCAGTCTTCAACACGGGGAAATACCTTCAAGAAGCCATTGAGAGCGTCTTGCAGCAAGGCATTGCCGACATGGAAGTAATCTGCGTCAACGATGGCTCTACCGACGACAGCCTTCACATCCTTGAGACGATGGCCGAGAAGGACTCTCGCATACAAGTCCTTTCGCAACCCAACCAGGGACAGAGCGTGGCCCGCAACATGGCCTTGCAACATGCCACTGGTCGCTACCTATATTTCATGGACAGCGATGATGTACTGAAACCCGGTTGCTTTGCATACTGCATGGCACAGATGGAGAAGAACCACTATGATTTCGTTTTCTTCGATGGAGAGGTATTCTGTGAGGAAGGCACCCCAAATCTGGTGTGGGGCTATGAGAGAACCGGCATCTACGAAGAGAACAAAGTCTATGTTGGCAAGGAGTTGATGCACTCCCTGCTCGACAACTACACACACCGGGCAGTGCCCTGGCTCCTGTTTGTCCGTCATGACCATGTCAAAAAACTGAGACTCGGTTTCTATCCCGGCATCATTCACGAAGACGAACTCTTCACCACCCTGCTCACCATACAGTCCGACAGCATTGGTTGTGTGAAGCAGAACTACGTGAAGCATCGTGTCAGGGCCAACAGCACGATGACGCACAAATATGCACGCCGAAACGTGGATTGCTATCTTACCGTCGTGGGCGAACTGATAAGATGGAGCCGTGAGGAACACCCTGAGCATCGTGCTCTGATTCGCAAGTTTGCACGCTATACCCTCGACAAAGTGTTCCATACTGCACAGGTTTTACCATTTAAAGTAAAAATATCGCTTACATGGGTCATGATACGAAAAAAATACACTACCTTTGTAAGTGCTAAGAATTGGGCACGGTTCTTGCTGAAGAATTAGGCGGTTCATCTCCGCATCACGCAATCAGTCCGACCATATGAAAACAGATATGGTCTCATGGTAAAAAAAACAGAAAAATACCCAAGCAAATATGTCAGGAAGAGCATCTAAAAGTATTTTGAACGCGAAAGTAAACGTACTGTTTTACTTTCTGTCTTTGTTCTTCTCCTTTTTCACCCGCAAGGTATTCCTCGACTGCCTTGGCGATGAGTTCATCGGACTCACCGGCACGCTGGGCAGCATCTTGGGTTATCTCAACCTGGCCGAGCTGGGTCTGAGCAGTTGCATCTGCTTCTTCCTTTACAAGCCTCTTCAGGAGGGAGACCGGGCTAAGACACAAGAGATTATGTGTCTCATGGGTTACCTCTATCGCATGGTGGGACTATTTGTACTGGGGGCTGGCACCCTGGTCAGTATTGCTTTCCCCTTTGTCTTTACAGACACCGAACTAAGTCTGGGCTTTGTCTATTTTGCCTACTACTCCTTCATGGGTAGTTCGCTCATAGGCTATTTCATCAACTACCGGCAGATTCTGCTCACAGCCGACCAGAAGGAATATCTCATTAGCATCTACATGCAGACGGCCACGCTCATCAAGATAGGTCTGCAGATACTATTGGCTTATTATCTGAAAAACATATACTTGTGGACTATCACCGAGTTCCTCTTCGGACTGCTTGCCTGCATAGTGCTCAACATCAAGATCAACAAGGAATATCCATGGCTCAAAACGGACAAGAGTAAGGGAAAGGCTTTGCTCAAGAAATATCCTGAAGTCATCAAGAATGTCAAGCAGATTTTCGTCCACAAGATCAAGGACTTTCTCCTTGGACGTAGCGACGAGCTCTTCATCTTCATCTTCGTCTCGCTTAAGATGGTGGCCTATTACAGCAACTACACCATGATTATTGGCAAGGTGGCAGTACTCTTCAACACGGCCCTCAACAGCGTGAGTGCCAGCATTGGCAACCTTGTGGCAGAGGGTGACAAGAAAAAGTTGCTAAGCGTCTTTTGGGAGATGATGAGTCTGCGACACTTTGCCTCAGGCTTCCTGGCCTTTGCCATCCTCACCCTGATAGAGCCATTCATCAGCATCTGGTTAGGTCCGCAGTATGTCATCGACCGCCTCATCCTCGTACTGCTTGTCACCTATTTCTACATCGAGAACACCAAACGTGTTGTTGACATGTACAACTATGCCTATGGTTTATACTCCGACACATGGGCTGCATGGACAGAGCTTGCGCTCAACATCAGCATCATTCTCGTTGCCGGACACTTCCTGGGCATTGTGGGCATACTGCTTGGCAAGATTATCAGCATGTCGTGTATCTCCATGCTCTGGAAGCCCTACTTCCTCTTCAGTCAAGGCCTCAAGCACCCCGTCTCAGCCTATTGGCAAGGCGCCATTCCCCTCTACACCCTAACCGTCGGAGTTGTCGTTGGTGTATCATACCTGTGTACTCTCCTACCCTTCCGTCCTGCCGAAAGCATCTGGCAATGGATGGGTTTCTCTGCCTGCAGCGTAGTCATCTATTTGGTGGCAAGTGGCACCATCTACTATTTCTTTGCCAAGGGAGCCAAGGACTTTGCCCACCGCATGTTAGGGCACTTCCACAAAGGGTAAGCACAAACATGATACTTATGCGTCGTAAGTATGATGTTTACACAAGCTAAACATTATGTTTAGCAAGGCTAAGTATAGTTAAGAAAATCAGCTTACAACTTGTACGGCCAAGAAATAATACGTAACTTTGCAAAAAGAAAACCAATTACCAACAAACTAATACAAGGGGCAAAAATGAAAGCAAGAACAACAATAATGGCAGTAGCCGCAACTGCCATGCTGCTGATAGGGTGCGGGCAGAAGGAGAATACAAACAAGCCCAAGACAGAGATGAGCCAGCAGGCAAATGCAAGCAAAGAGGCGTATCCTGAGGAATTCTTCGAGGTTGCCAACGATGTGCTGGACACATACCTGATCTTTGATGGTGACCTTCTGGCAGAGAGAATGCAGATGGGCAGCGAGATGGCTGATGTAGAACTGCGTGAGAGAAAGGAAACGGCACAAGAAATGGCAGCAGAGGCTGTCAAACTGCACAAGAGCTGCAAGGCACTACTCAAGGCTCGCAAGATGAAGGAACTGCACGACACCATGTACGACAACTGGCAGACGTTCATCGCCTCGCCAAACGCCAACATTGAGGATGAGGACATGCTCATTCAGCTCATTATGAGTATGGCAAAGGTCGAATATCCCAATGACAGCATACGCTTCTACACAGAAAATGAGCAACTGTTGGATTGGCACGCTACGCACTTCTGGATGTTGGAGATGCTTGGTGGGGATGAGATAGTCATCCCTGACGACCATGTCAAGACAGTCTTAATCTTGATGGCTACACGCAAAGAACTGGGCAAGTACGACGAGTGTATTGAGGCTGGGGAACACCTCCTTCAACACCTGAAACAATTCGCGCCCCAGCACGAAGCCATTCTGGTATTAGAGGACTTCATCAACGAAGTGCAAGGAAGTAAGGAAAGTAACAAGCAACGCGGCAACTAACACGAGGCATATTGCAACTGATTGCAGAAAATTGTGGTTCATAGAAGGCAGCACAAAACACGTCTGTGCTTACAAGAACACGGAATTTCAATCTATTAAAGAATATAATTGGGGTTACGAAACAAAACGGCTGCTATTCCCCTGACAAACGATCGTTTATTGCAACATTTGCAAAGAAAAGCACAATTTGGGATATTGTTCGTAAATTTGCATCGTCATATAGAAAGATAAATAAAACTATAATTATTACAAACTTATACAAAACTACCGCATCCCGGAATGCAGCGAACTGTAACCAGCGAAACTAACACCACAATGATGCCCGCATCACCTTCAAGGAAGGCATACACACGTACACCGCCACCCCATATCATCGCCAATCTTTTTATGAAAATATTTGCAAAACGCACCAACACTTTGCGTCTTTGAGGCAGAAAAACAACGTTGTTTTCCTACTATTTTCCTCTTACCAGCACTCCATCAGCGCACAATTGGCTTACGTCTGGCTTACGTGTTTTGACGTAAGCCAGACGTAAGCCAAGTATGTCAAGGCCGAGTGCAGGCTGTAAGATCCTAAAGACATCTTTTAGAGATATAAAAAAAATCATACATCTTTTGCACCAACAATTGGCTTGGTGGAAACAGACGAAATTAAGGCATTATGTCTGGCCATTATATACTTTTTGGCATAAACGTTTGATTTAAACGCTAAGACGCCGAGACGCAAAGGCTTATATGGATTTTTAACCATTCTCGATGCATGTTGACGTTTTCGTATTATCCATGTTGGTGTTCCAGAGAATCGTTATTGCCAGATTGGTTCCATTTCCCAACCTTTAGGGAATCCCATCG
>JAKSLO010000010.1 GCA_024401185.1 Bacteroidaceae bacterium
TGACGGCGGTCAAAAGTAGACGATACGTTTGTAAAATGCATTCAGGGAGCAAGACATTCGTCCTTTAACTTCTTTAACTTCATTAACTTCCTAATAACTTCCATAAGGTGGGAAAGTTTAGTTAATAGTTTTTAGGGTAAAGTGCATAGTTTAGTGCATAGTTTTTAGGGTAAAGTGCATAGTTTAGTGCATAGTTTTTGGGGCAAACTCTTGACTTTCGATGAAAATTTTTGTATATTTGCACCCAGAAAGAAGATGAAACCACTCCCAAAAGAAGACTAACCATGCGACTAAGAAATTTATTGCTATCATTTGTACTGCCCACCATAGGTTATACCTCCACTTACGCCCAGCAACTGGCATTCCCCGAAGCACAGGGATGGGGACGCTTTGCCCTGGGAGCAAGAGCCTCATCGGCACCCAGCGTGTACCACGTCACCAACCTCAACGATTCGGGCACGGGTTCGCTGCGTGATGCCGTATCGCAGAGCAACCGCATCGTGGTCTTCGACGTAGCGGGTGTAATCAACATCTCCTCGCGCATCAGCTTTGCCAGCAACCTGTACGTGGCTGGACAGACTGCCCCTGGCGAGGGTATCACAATATACGGCGACGGAGTGACCTTCTCGGGAGCCAGCAACATCATCTGCCGATACCTGCGCGTGAGAATGGGACATGGAGGCTCGGATGGCAAGGACTGTGCCGGCATAGCCAGAGGCACGAACATGATCTTCGACCATTGCTCCTTCTCGTGGGGACTCGACGAGACGTTCTCCATCAACCCTGACGGAAAGGGCGACATCGGCGACATCACCATACAGAACTGCATCGTGGGACAAGGTCTGATGACACATTCGGCTGGCGGACTGATGCAGGCTGACAACGTCACGCTCTACCGCAACCTCTATTGCGACAACTCTACGCGCAACAATAAGGTGAAGGGAAGGAACCAGTATGCCAACAACATAGTGTATAACTGGAAGAATGGTGCCTACCTGATGGGCGGCAGCGACTCGAACGTCAACTCGTATGCCAACATCGAGTCGAACCTCTTCATCAACGGTCCTTCGGGCGGTGGCAACGCCTTCACCGAGGCAAGCGCCAAGTTTAACTGCTATGCCAGCGACAACTGGCAGGACAGCAACTGCGACGGCAAGTTCAATCCCTTCGAGGTGACCAACTACAGCAGCGCCAACCGCGTCAGCACTCCCTACGACTACCCCAAGCTGCCTCTCTACAAGGGCAAGGAACTCATTGAGAAACTGCTGCCCACGGTAGGTGCCTCGCTACCCTACCGCGACCAGGCCGACTACTACATGATAGACGAGGTGATGACGTTCGGAACAGAAGGCACCCTCATCACCTACGAGACGGCATTGCCTATAGGCGCACCCAACACATGGACGTGGTGGAAGGGCAATGCCATAGTGGACACGGACAAGGACGGCATGCCCGACTGGTGGGAGGCGGAGAACGGCACCAACCCCAACAGCAACGATGCCACGAAGAAGGCCAGCAATGGATATCTGAACATAGAGAACTACATCAACTCTATCACGGCAGAGCAACGACAGTTCTTCCTGCGCAAGCCCATCACCCCATGGCTCAAGGCCTCTACCACAAGCACGATGACCGTGGCATGGAGGGACTACACCTACAAGGAGGATGGCTTTGAGGTGGAGGTGACTGCCACGGACGGCACGACGAAGACCTTCACAGCCGGTGCAGACGCCACAGAGTGTGTGGTAACAGGACTGGAACCCGGTGCTGCATACAAGGTGCGCATACGTGCCTACACCAACAATGTGGGCGATATGACTGTTATGGGATATTCCGACTATTCGAACGAATGTACCTTCACCACACGTCCTCTCGAAGTAGGACTGGTTGACATCGACAGCTACGAACCGGATGTGACAAACTCTGCTGACGTGGCCGAAGGACAGAAACTGCTGCTCAATGCCGCAGAAGGCGAGACACTTGACTATGTGCTGAAAGCTGACATAGCGCCCGCGAGCGTGGTGGCAACAGGCAAAGGAACGGTGAAAGTGAGTGGCAGCGCCATAACAGGTGCAACGACGTCGGTGAACAGAGACGGCGAAGGAACGCTCATATTAAACAACAAGAACACGTATGCGGGTGCCACGGTGACCCACGGAGGTGTGATAGAGTTCAACAGCATTGCCAACGCAGGTACAGCCTCTGCCATCGGTGCATCCATGGCATTTGCCCAGAACTGGGTCTTCGACGGCGGTACATACGTCTATACGGGTGGTTCTGCATCGTCTAACCGTCCTGCACGCATCGACCGTCCCTCAACACTCGCCATCGACAAAGCGACCACCACACTCACCATGAGCGGCATCTTCGAGGGAAAGAGTCAGCTCACCCTCGACGGAGCAGGCACGCTATCCATTGCCAATGCCAACTTCTTCGGATATGATGGAGCCACACGAATCAAAGGTGGCAAGATTTACCTGAGCGACACGGAGAACGCCTGCAAGGCGCTGGGCGAGTCGGGCAAGAAGTTCATCATGGCGGGCGGCTGTCTGCAATTCGCCTCAAAGAACGAAGACTACCAGAACCTGAACTTCCCCATTGAGGTGGAGGACGGAACCACGAGCATACTCTCCATGCCCACACATTGCTACATGAAGTCTGTCATCACAGGCAATGGCACGCTACAGTTCGACATCCCCTACGTACGTGCCTATCTGCGTCCCGACTTGAGCAACTTCACCGGTACACTCGTAGGCAATGCCAACAAGGGAAGCGGTCTGTTCTACAACGAGACACAATGGAATGCTCCCAAGACGCGCTTCGAGATAAAGAACGGCATCACGCTGTCGTCATGGGCATCAAACGCCACCAACATCCT
Source organism: Bacteroidaceae bacterium (assembly GCA_024401185.1). GTDB lineage: Bacteria > Bacteroidota > Bacteroidia > Bacteroidales > Bacteroidaceae > Physcousia. Next base: position 2,879 of record JAKSLO010000010.1, read on the forward strand.
GGGCGGACTCTCGGGCGAAGCTGGCTCTTATCTGGCTGGCACGAGCAAGCAGAGCAAGGGCTTCACCTGTACGTGGGAAGTGGGCTCTGCCAATACGGACGAGACCTTCCATGGTGTCATCAACAACCTTCCCGCAGGTGGAAACGCTGCCTACTCGGGCACGACAAGCATCGTGAAGACGGGTACCGGCACCTGGACGCTCACGGGCAACAACGTGTATAGCGGCACAACGGCCATCAAGGGTGGAACGCTCATAGTGAACGGTAACAACAGCGGAACGGGTGCTGTCAGCGTTGCCAAGGATGCTACCTTGAAGGGCACAGGAACCGTAGCAGGTAAGGTGACCGCAGCCAGCGGAGCTACCGTGGTGGCTGGCGACGAGGAGGTGAACCAAAGCATGCTGAAGCTTACAGGCGGTCTGGCATTGCAGAAGGGAAGCCGATTGGTCATCCCCATCAAGAAGAAGGAGAATGGCGGTGTGATGAGCAACCTGATACGGGTAACGGGTGCCATGAGCATTACCACGGGAGCCGTACTGGAGATAGACCTCTCGCAGGCAGCCGGTCATGAGTTCAAGGCTGGCGATGTGATCTGCGTCTTCAACAACACCTCGCTCATGACAAGCAAGACGGGCAAGTTCACCACATTCGCGCCCGAGACTCCTGGCGAAGGTCTGCATTGGGATACTACAACGCTGCTGAGCGATGGCAACCTGCGCGTAGTGCGTGACGGCGAGGTTTATGAGGGTGGTGACACTCCTGCCGAAGAGACCAAGAAAGCAAAGCTGGAGCATACGGCAAGCGTGCAGGGTGGAAGCAACGCAGCAGCCAAATACCTTGACCAGGCAGAGCATTACTACAACAACTGGGGAACCACCGCCTGGGTGGCTCAGGCTTATGCCGACTTCTCGTTCGACATTCCCGAAGGTGCTGAGGTGCAGGAAGCTACCTATAGCGTGAGTGTGAACTGTGCCCGTGGCACACGAAACTTTGACGTCTGCTACCTGCCTGCAGGTGCACCCCGCATTACCTCTACGGCCACCATCCCCGAACTCTGTGCCAAGAAAGGTACCCAAGTGGCCACCTACAGCGACATCAGCACCAACTACACCACCAAGACCATCAACGTGACCCAAGCCATACGAGAAATGGCTGAGGCGGGTCAGAACTACATCATCTTTGTGATGTCGAATGGTGCCGCTGGTGGTAACATACACGGCAAAGGTCACGCTAACGCGCCCACCCTTACCATCACCACGTACAAGGACCCCTCTACGGACATCGAGGAAGTAAAGAACGAAGAACCAGGACCTAACAATTGCCTCTACGACCTCAGCGGCCGCAAAGTGAACGGCAACACCACAAAGAAAGGCATCTACATCAAGGGAGGGAAGAAAGTGGTTGTGCATGAAAGCTAACTAATTAGTTTAATATCAGTTTAATTTGCCATAAAAGATTTAAAAAACACACAGAATACACAAAGTTGTGTAACACAAAGTTGTGTATTCTGTATATTATTACTACCTTTGCGGCATAGAAACAGTATAACAATTAAGGCGCATGGCAATCAAAAATAGCAGTTTCGTGTTTGGAGTATCGGTCTCTGACTACAATTTCATTGGTCGAGAGCAGGAATCTCGCAAACTGAAGATGAACTTCGAGGAGGGAATCAACACCATCATCATATCTCCTCGCCGATGGGGAAAGACGTCTTTAGTACAGCATGTGCGAGGCCTGGTGGATAAAGACAATACCATAACGGTCTATCTGGATATCTTTGGCTGCAAAAGTGAGTATGAATTCTACAACTTGCTAGTGGAGGAACTATTGAAACAGACTGCCTCGAAAATGCAATTGTGGATGGATAATGCCCGCGACTTTTTGGCAAGGTTGTCTCCCCAGATCAGCGTGAGCCCAGAGCCCCGTTCTGATTTTTCCCTTTCGCTTGGCATCACTCCCAAGACGCATTCGCCTAAAGAGGTGTTGGAACTTGCAGAAAAGATAGCCGCGAGGAAGAACAAGCGTATCGTGGTGTGCATCGATGAGTTTCAGCAGATAGGCGAAATGCCCGACACGCTTTCCATCCAGAAGCAGCTTCGTTCTGTGTGGCAACACCAGAAAAATGTGTCGTATTGCCTTTTTGGCAGTAAAAAGCACATGATGTCCGACATCTTTCAAAACAAGAAGATGCCGCTTTACCAGTTTGGTGACATGATGTTTCTGCCTAAAATACCCACGGAATTGTGGTCGGCATATATCATTTCTCATTTTGCTGAACGCAACCGTACCATCTCAACGCAACTATCTGAGCGCATTTGCAATGAAGTAGATGGCTATTCTTCTTATGTGCAGCAACTTGCATGGCATGTATTCTCACTGCTCGATGAAAGAGATACTGCAACCGATGAGCACGTTGACATTGCAATCAGGAACATGCTTGACAGTCAGGAACTGCTCTTTATGCAGCAGGTGGGTCCATTGACCGAATACCAGATGAACTTTCTCCGTGCCATAGCCTCTGGAGTGAAAGCAGGCTATGGTGAAAGCGAGATACGCGAGAGACATCGCCTTGGAAGCGCCTCCAACATTACTCGCCTAAAAACGGCGCTTATTCGTGCAGATCTTATAGAATCTGACGGCAAGAAACTTAGCTTTACCGACCCCATCTTTGCACGCTGGTTCAAGGCAAAGTTTACAAACTGACACAAAACTACACATCACCCCTCTCGCTCCAGCCAGATGGAGAAGAAACGGTCATAGACGCTATACGTTCCGTCGGGAGCAAGGAGTAGCATCTCCTTATCTGTCATTGCCGTCACGGCCGACTTGACAGTACTTGCTGCACTCAACTTATGCCTCTTGACAAATGCACTTCCTTGCACTTCCTTGATGCTCCGTTCCTTGGCTATGGCTTGCAGCACTGCCTTCTGGCTGTTCGTTACCAACCTGAGGAAAGTCTGGTAGGTTACTTCATTCTCGGATATTAGACTACTGAGAACAAGATTGACATTCTCGTCTGTCAGGTTTTGTATAGACGACTGATAAAGGCGGTTCAGCAATGACTGCAAATACCATGTATGTCCATACAGGCGCTCGTACATTTGGCCGAACGTCTCCTTCGTGATGGTCTGCCCATGCTTGTTGAGTTTCTCCTTGGCAAACAAGTAGTAAGCCTCTTCTGAAATGGGAGCAAGGTGCATTAGTTGGCAACTCTGGTAGAAAGGTCGGCTAGCCGAGGTAAACATGCTCTCCAGGACATGGCGCTGACTGCCGGAGAAAACGAAATGTACGTTTGTCAGATGCTGGATGTGGGCACGCAAGAGTGCCTCTACCTTCCTGTCTTCGTAGTTGGCCACCTCCTGAAACTCATCGAATGCCACATAGCATCTCTCGTTGGACTGTTCCATATAGGCAAACACCTCTGCCAGTGATTGCTCTGCCAGTTCGGGTTGCACATCGACGGAGAAGCTTGGTGCTCCTGTCATAGGGTCGAACGAGACGACGGGACGCAAGGCTTTGAAGAACTCAGAGACTTTCTTTACAATCTTGCTTTGCCTGCTGTCCAGTGTGCCAAGTACTGCCAGCCCAAGTTTGCTTGCCAGTTCTGCAAGGTTGGACGTCTGGTAAAGGTCCACATAGTAGCACTTTGCTGTCTTCTCTGCTTCTACCTTGTGGAATACGTGCTTTATCAATCCCGTCTTGCCCATACGGCGAGGACTGATAAGTGCCACATTGCGACCATTCAGCAGAGCCGAGGAGAGTTTCTCCGTCTCTTCCACTCGGTCGCAAAAGTACTCTGCCGATACATAACCGGTCAACAGGAATGGATTTATCTGCGTATTATTCGTTCTCATATCTCGAACTTTTCGTCACGAACTTTTCGTGATACAAAGATACATAAAGTGTATGAATGCGCAAAATGAAATTCGTAGTTTTTGAAAAGAAAGCCCCAAAAGCATATAAAAACGCACTATCTGCAAGACTTTCGCGAAGGATTTATCCATACCAAAACAACACGTCCAAATTTGAGCAAAATAGCAGTATCTCACCACCATAAAAAAACGCCTTCGCTTCACCACAGCCTTGTGATGAAAGCGAAGGCACTTTTTTATGTTCTAAGACGGTTGTTTACCACTCAAGGTCCGTCCAGGTGTACTCATCCCTTTCTTCTTTGACGTCGAAGTCACCAGTATAGCCAAAATCAATGTAGCTTGACTCCAGCATTGAGGTAGATGACAGAATGGCTCGATGCTTTGTCTCTGGTTTTTTATATGGCTTTTTCATAATTTCTGCTCCTCCCTTCATTTCACGACATACTTCTTGCCATTCTTCACATAGATGCCCGCCTTAGCATTGATTACCTTGCGACCGCTGAGGTCAAAGACATTCTCGTCCTTTTTCCCGTTCTCTGTTGCCAGATCAACGTCTGTCTCAAAGTCCTCATCATCACCAAAAACGTATATCTTTACCTCGTTGACATTCTTCTTGTTTCCATCGCGATCGGTTACATCAAGATACCAGCGGAAGGGCTTGAGGTCGCTGCTTGTTGAGGCGGCTTGTACCAGCTTGCCATTACTCATGGCATAATAGCCGTTGGCTTTCATGTCCATTCCGCTAATGGTCTTATAGGTACCCGTAAAGCTGAACTTGGTGTTCCAACTTGTCACATCGAAGGTGTTCTCCTCCGTTTTGTAGAGCGTGGCATCTTTTACGGTTATCACTTTTTCACCAGCTTCCTTAGCTCTAATCAGATAAGGTGTATTAGGTTCTGTCCAGCCGCTCTTTATCTTGATTACCTCAAGTTGCGTGCGGTCAATGATGCCGTCGTCATCATCGTCCCACTGGTGTGCATCGTTGATGCGAGCCACTTCAAAATCCTTACTCCAATCAGCATAGTTCATGCTGAAAGGCACATAGATAGCTTGCCAGTTGGTGTTGGTGAAGGTGCGGGTGTAGTTGATGATTTGATTACTCTCCTCTTTTGTGTTTTCGTATTCATCGCCATCAGTTACATCTACGCTAATAGGCAGTATGTTGGTAAATTCTTTCCAACCTTCTGCACTCTTGTAGGCATCTATGCTGGATGCTGGGACGTAGAGGGGGATGGACTTGTCGATACCTAAAAATGTCAAAGTTGTGCCATCATATTTAGATACTGCTGGCGGATTCTCCGCATAGCACTTGATATACTTGAAAGGACAGTCATCAAAAGCAAATGGACCTATATAATTTACAGAAGCTGGCAATGTAAGAGAATTAACATAGATGAATCTATAAAACGATAAACCACTAACATGTTCTATGCCATTTGGTATTACGATGTCCATTACTTCTTTTCCACCAATAAACAAATGAGGTTTAGGAGCATACGACAACGTTATACCTCCACCATAGTCAAAGCTTCTGTAACAGATGGACTCGTAATTGTCAAAGAAAACGTTTTCATTATCTGAGAAGTTTGCACTGGTAGCAAACTCCTTTACAGAAGATGGAATATGCAGGTTTTCTATTTCGCTCTCTTGAAAGCAGCCTGATTTCAAAACACTAACTGATTCTGGTATATATAGGTCTTTGATTTTGCATTCAAATATAGCTCCCTCGCCAATGCTGCGAACACCATTAGGTATAATAGAGTTCTTACATCCCATTACAAGTTCGTTTGTGTATTTATCAATGATGGCGTTACAATCATTTCTTGAATCATAATACAAATTTCCTGGAGCAACGCTTACTTTTTCAATATTACCGCAATACTCAATAAATACGTCATCAAGATGTACAACTGATTTGGGAATGACGATTGTTTTAAGTTTGCTATTTAACGATATGGCATAACGACCTATATATTTGAGTGTATTAGGTAATTGGATTTCTTCTGCTTGAGTATTATAGAATGCATAGTCAAGAATAAAGCGCGTTCCTTCTCTTACTGTATATTTTGTTATATCTCCGTTTGTGGTCCCCACAACAATAGGACCGATGTATCTAATGTTATCAACCTCTTCAACAAGCGTTTCTAAGCAATTTGGAAGTGTGTTGTTAATTCCATCAACGTTAATAACAGATTCAGGAATGTATAAGCTTTGTAGTTTGTCACAACCTTCAAAAGCCTGAAGTTGTACAAACTTGGTTCCCTCTTTTATCTTGTAATCCACAACATCTTTGTCAGGAACTCTCAATAGCAAGTTTCCTAAATAGCCATCATCATCTGTTCTTATTTTAGAACATTTCCGAAAATCTGATGCACCCAAATGATGAAGTTTACTTGGAATGTTGATGTTTTCAAGTTCTTCACAAGAACTAAAACAAAATGCCCCCATATAATAAAGATTATTGGGTAAATGAACATTCTTTAGTTTTGAAGACAGAAAAGCGCGAGATTCAATTGTCGTAATATTATCAGGTAAGTAGATTTCGGTCAAACTGCTAAAGTTAAAAGCTCCGTCTCCAATTGACTTTATTGTGTTTGGTAAAGATATTGACGTAAGTTTACTACCATAGAATGCATTAATTCCGATTCTTGTAACACGATATGTTTTCCCCTTGTATGTAACTTGTGAGGGAATTACAACATCACCTTCATAGCGGAAACCACCGCAAGATTCTTTAAACGTCACAATGGCCTCGTCACCACTAAACAGATAGTAAATGCCATCAATCTCAGCATCGTAGGCACTTGCTGTGATAGGCAGCAGCATAAGTAAAATCAGGAAAAGCTTTTTCATAATCGAGAAATCCTAAAACGATGCTTCCCCCAAGCATGCTACAAAACATAAGGATACAAGAAAAACGCAGGGATAATGTCCTTGCTCATCTTGCTCTAGGCTCTGGTAAACCCGTAATGAAATGAACTGAGTACAATACACCCCGCGCTGAAAGTATAGCAGCTGCATCAGCGCGGAGCTGTATGCACATACATATACTCAGTACGGGCGTACCGAACTACCTTCATCCTTCATTACTTAGAAATTTACCAGATTTCGAGCAAAGGATAAAAGCGTGGAACGCCTTCTTGGTCATTGTGGCTGTCTAATTGCATACGAGGGATGCACTACGCTCCACATGACGGAGGCAAAATTACGGAAAAAAAATGAATCAACAAAAGGTTTAAGTAAAAAAGTAGCCTCTACCCTGGCTTTTGGTAATGACAAAAATAAGTAAGTGAACAAAATTATTTTTATAATGTAGGTGTCAATCCACAGAAGTGCTTGCAGACCTACAATCTTCGTTGTGAGTGGAAATGGCAATTTTGGGGTGGTTGGGTGATAAAACTGTTAAAATTAAGGTTAAAAACCGACAGGTGTGTCTTATTTTTTATAAATAATGTGTAACTTTGTACAAATAAAAAAGAACAATGAGAAAATATCTAAATCTAATCGCATTCACATTCGTGGCACTCTTCTGTGCCACAGCGTGCAGCAATGACGAAGAAGAGAAGCTGGCTCCCGAGATGGACAGCTCGCAGTTTGTACTTATCTCTGAGCATATACCCAATGTGATCCTTGAGATACGCTACTACAGTACGTATAACTTCATCGGTGAGCGCATACCGGGCTACTTGGAGCCTGTGGCTATCCTCACCCGTCAGGCAGCCGACTCGCTGAAGGCTGTCAGCGACGACCTCTTGAAGCAGGGCTACCGACTGAAGATATTCGATGCCTACCGTCCGCAGTGTGCCGTGGATTTCTTCATGACGTGGGCAAAGGACACCGCCGATGTGCGCATGAAGCAGTACTTCTATCCAGAGTTGGAAAAATCTGTCATCGTGCCACAGGAGTATGTGGCAGAGAAGAGCGGTCACACACGCGGCTCAACGGTTGACCTCACCCTCTTCGACATGAAGCTGGAGAAGGAGGTTGACATGGGCTGCACCTTCGACTACTTCGGTCTTGCCTCGCATCCCAGCGTGCAGCCAGGTCAGGAGATAGGTGCATACAAGCCAATCACCCAGGAGCAGTACGACAACCGCATGATCCTGCAAAAGGCAATGCTACGCCACGGCTTCAAGCTCTACGACTACGAGTGGTGGCACTTTACCCTGAAGGACGAACCATTCCCCGATACCTACTTCAACTTCCCAGTAGCAACATCAAGCATAAAAGGTGCGTAGGCAATTGTACCGTGCAACTAAAGGGCGTGTGGACCTTCAATTTATAAAGAACAATGAAGACAACAAACAAAATTCTTGCTCTCTTGTGACAGTGGCAATGATCTTTGCTTCATGTAGCGAGGACGACGATTCTGCATAAATAACGGGCGCATCCACATTCACGCGTGGATGCGCCCGTATTATATATTATAGGTACTGAGAGAGATTACTCAGCACATACTAACCATGGATTACTCCTCGTTAGCAGGAGCCTCGTTGTTCTGCTCGGGACGAGGACGACGCTCACCGCGGTCACGGCGCTCGCCACGGTCACGACGCTCACCACGCTCGGGACGAGGACGACGCTCACGCTCTACATAACCCTCGGGCTTCTCAAGAAGAACGCGGCGAGAGAGCTTGAACTTGCCAGTCTTGGGATCAATCTCCAAGAGCTTAACTTGAAGCTTGTCACCCTCCTTGATGCCAGCCTCCTCGACGGTCTCCAAACGCTTCCAGTCGATCTCGCTGATGTGAAGCAAACCATCCTTGCCAGGCATGAACTCCACGAATGCACCGTAAGGCATGATGCTACGAACGGTACCCTCGTAAACCTCACCAATCTCGGGGATGGCTACGATAGCCTTGATCTTGGTCATAGCAGCATCGATGGTATCCTTGTTGGGACCGCTCACCTGAACCTTGCCTACGCCGTCAGCCTCCTCGATGGTAATGGTAGCACCAGTCTCCTCCTGCATGCCCTGGATAATCTTGCCACCGGGGCCAATAACAGCACCAATGAACTCCTTGGGAATGGTGATCTGCTCGATGCGGGGAACATGAGGCTTGAGCTCTGCACGGGGCTCGCTGATGGTCTTCATCATCTCACCGAGGATGTGCTCACGACCAGCCTTGGCCTGCATAAGAGCCTTCTCAAGAATCTCGTATGACAAACCGTCACACTTGATATCCATCTGGGTTGCGGTAAGACCGTTGGGAGTACCCGTGGTCTTGAAGTCCATATCGCCCAAGTGGTCCTCATCGCCCAGGATGTCAGAAAGCACAGCGTACTTGTCCTCACCGGGGTTCTTGATAAGACCCATAGCAATACCGCTCACGGGAGCCTTGATGGGCACACCAGCATCCATCAATGAGAGGCAGCCAGCACAGGTAGTAGCCATTGAAGAAGAACCGTTGCTCTCCAACACATCGCTTACTACACGTACTACGTAAGGATAATCCTCGGGAATCTGACCCTTCAAACCACGCCAAGCCAAGTGGCCGTGACCAATCTCGCGACGGCCTACGCCACGCTGAGCCTTAGCCTCACCGGTTGAGAAGGGGGGGAAGTTATAGTGAAGGAGGAAGCGCTGGTACTCACGAATGAGTACATCGTCAACCAACTTCTCATCGAGCTTGGTACCCAAGGTACAGGTAGCCAGAGCCTGAGTCTCACCACGGGTGAAGATAGCACTTCCGTGAGGACCGGGCAGAGGACTTGCCTCACACCAGATGGGACGGATATCGGTAGTCTTACGACCATCGAGACGGACACCCTCGTCGAGGATGCAACGACGCATAGCGTCCTTTTCTACATCGTGATAGTAACGATCTACGAGACCGTTCTTCTCCTCCAACTCCTCGGGAGTAAGGTCTGCGTGTGCAGCAGCGTAGCGAACCTTGAAGTCCTCGCGAATCTGCTCGAAAGCAGCTGCACGAGCGTGCTTCTCGAGAGCCTGCTTGGTAACATCGTATGCGGGCTGGTAGCACTCGTTCTTAACCTGCTCGCGGAGATCCTCATCGTTGATCTCGTGGCAGTACTCACGCTTAACATCTACACCAAGTTCCTTAGCCAACTCCTTCTGCAGACGGCACATAGGCTTGATAGCCTCGTGAGCAGCCTTGAGGGCAGCCAAAAGGTCAGACTCCTGCACCTCCTTCATCTCACCCTCAACCATCATGATGTTCTCTTCGGTAGCACCTACCATCAAGTCCATGTCGGCCTTCTTGAGTTCCTCAAAGGTGGGGTTGATGACATACTGACCATCGATGCGAGCTACGCGTACCTCGCTGATGGGACCCTCCCAGGGTATATCGCTGACAGACAGAGCGGCACTGGCAGCAAAACCAGCCAATGCGTCGGGCATGTCCTTGCCATCTGCAGAAAAGAGGATAACATTCACATAAACCTCAGCGTGATAGTTGCTGGGGAAGAGGGGACGAAGAGCACGGTCCACCAAACGGCAGGTCAGAATCTCGTCGTCATTGGCTTTACCCTCACGCTTAGTAAAACCGCCTGGGAAACGGCCAGCAGCGGCATACTTCTCTCTGTACTCTACCTGCAAGGGCATGAAATCTGTACCGGGAACGGCATCTTTAGCGGCACAAACGGTGGCCAGGAGCATCGTGTCGTTCATGCGAAGCATTACGGCTCCATCGGCTTGTTTGGCCAATTTCCCGGTCTCGATGCTGATGGTTCTTCCATCAGGCAACTCGACTGTCTTTGTAATTACGTTCATCTTGTTTTAAATAAAAATGTGTCAATACGCGTCTTCTTAACGCGGAAAATCGCGCAAAGATACAACAAATAGTTGAAAGATGAAAGATGAATGTTGAAATTTAAGGCTTTAATGGCCGAAAAACACACATTTCAACGTAAAACAAGCGTTTTTGCACACTTTAACACCCCTTTGTGCACAAAAATATGGGTTGTCAATTTCGTTGAAAGGGACAATTCAACAATATTGATAGCCATGACGGACACAAAAATCAGAAAATAGGGCAAAACAGTATGACATTAGCAAGTTTTTATGTAACTTTGCGCGGCAAAAACAAAAAAGCTAAAACAACAACATCCATGAATAAAAGAATTCTATCAAAAATCAAAGCATCCATCCTCGGCATTTCAGCCTTGACCGCAATGTTCTCGTGCACTCCCAAAGCACCCCAGTTCCACATCGAAGGTCACATCAACGGTGCCAAGGACACCACGCTCTACCTTGAAGCCATGACCATCAACGGACTGGAACTCGTAGATTCGGTTCGTCTGACCGAGGGTGGTGCCTTCAGCTTTGCCTATGCCGATACCACCAGTTGCCCTGAGCTGTATAGACTTCGCATTGGCGGACAGGTCATCAACCTGAGCATCGACTCCACCGAGACGGTAGGCATTGAGGCCAAATGGCCCAACATGGCCTTCGACTACACCGTGAAGGGTAGCGGCAACTGCGACACCATCCGCATCCTCTCGCTTCGCCTTGCCAATTTGGAGAAGCGCATCCTGGCCATGTCGGAAAACCGCAACTTCACCTTCGAAGAGCGCGATGCCAACATCGAGAACATGCTGAAGGAGTATAAAGACAGCGTGAAGATAGACTTCATACAGAACCGCTACGACCGCACTTCGAGCTACTATGCCCTCTTCCAAATGATAGGACAGCTTAGCGTATTCGACCTGCAGAACGATGCCAGCGATGTGCAATGGGGTAACGCCGTGGCCAATGCATGGCTCACCAAATACCCTGGCGCGCTGCGCACGCAGAACCTGTGCAACATTGCCCTTCGCGGTCGCAAAAATACCCGACACCGCACCGTAGAACTCAATATTGACAACGAGAAGGTGAAAGAGACAGGAATCATTGACATGGGATTCCCCGACATCAATGGTCACGAGCAACGACTCTCTGACTTAAAGGGCAAGGTAGTGCTGCTCGACTTCACCGCCTACTCTGCCGAGAAGTCACAAGAGCGCATCATGCTCATGCGTGAACTCTACAACAAATACCACGGTCGTGGTTTCGAAATCTACCAGGTATCGCTCGATCCCGACGAGCACTATTGGAAGACGGTATGCAAGGGATTGCCCTGGGTGTGCGTTTTCAACCAGGAGGGCATTGCCAGCGACATGATTACCCTCTACCAGGTGCAGCAGCTCAACACATACTTCCTGATTGACCGCGACAACAACCTCGTAAACCGCGCCGAGAACATTCCCGACCTGGAGAAGGCTATAGAAGCGTTGCTGTAAGAAAGTAAGCACGTACCATAATAAATAAAAGAGAGGGGGCACTTCAGCCCCCTTTTTTGCGTCTTGTTCACCCATTGTTCGCCTATTGTTCGCCTACTGTTCGCCTACTGTTCGCCTACTGTTCGCCTACGAACGGTCTATTGACCGTCTATTTTTATGGCAACATTTTCTCATTTTTTCCGTTCTCCGGATTTTTTATTGCCGACACACAAAGCACTAATACTGAGTTGAAAACACAGAAAATGCTCCATAATTTTTAAAAAAATCTACAAAAACTATAAGTTTTTCAGTTTTTATTTATAACTTTGCCACATCTTGTAATGTTTTTATTAGTTTTCCGATTGCAACACCAAGATAAGCAAGAAACCGATATTGCAAAAACCTGAGCAACGAAAAGATGCTTAGGCACTTATAGATGATATAAAAGAATTGAAGTGTTGTGGAATTAAGTAAACAAACTGAAAATGAAAAAGTATCTTTACAACATTTACAGTATGTTGTTGCCATTTGCAACAACAATGAGCATCTCCACCCTGCCATACACCCTCGAGGAACATCATGCAGACATCACCGTGGATCACGCTATTGGCAAGGGCGCAATTTAGGCCTTTGGCACGATCCCAACAAAATACAAGAAACAGCAGAAAACAAATAATCACATATAATGAAAGAAAAGAAAATCTACGAGAAGCCTAAGTGCGTGATGTTCCTTCCGGACATGGGAAATTTTTGCAATCTCGTCGTCAACAGCAACGAAGATTCAGGCCTGCCCAACATGTGGGTAAAGGAAGACCTGATTGACATGGATGACACGGATGACTGGACCTTCGGAAGCCAGGAGTCGGAGCTGTGATAACAAGATTCAACAAAAACAAATCAAAAAAAATGAAAAAGTACTTCAACATCAAAAAGCTATCGCTGGCAATACTATTCCTTGCCACTGCGATGCCAGCGTTCGCGCAGAGAGAGGAGAGAATCACCTCCATGCCTGAGCTGGAAAAACGTGAGGGAAATTACATCATCAAATCCACCGAGGACTATGAGAAGTTCCGTCAGATAGTAGCCTTAGGCAATCCGTACGCCAACGCCGTGCTCGAAGCCGACATCAAGGTAACGAAGTCTATCGGCGATGGTGACACTCCGTTCCACTACCGTGGCACGTTCGACGGCCAGGGACATACCGTCACGCTGGAAGACGAAAACAATACTGAGAATTACAATTCCACGCTCAGTGGCCTCTTCAAGTACACGGAAGCGGGCTGTGTCATTCGCAATCTTCACGTTTCGGGGCATGTGTTCCCTCAATCGGAAACACCCACATACGCAGGCTCCATCGTGGATGACGCTACCGGTACGACAATCGAGAACTGCATCAGCGACGCCGTGCTATACGGCGACCATGTCCGTGGCGGACTTGTCGGCATCGCACGTGGTAAATGCTTCCTCGACAACAGCGCCTTCATAGGCAGAATACCCCAAGGGGAGTCGCTCCGCAGCGGCCTCGTTGGAAACAACACGCAGTCCATCAGCATGAAGAGCTGTTATGTGGATGTCGATTTCGGCTATCAGTTAGGCACGGAATCCGAACCTGACGTGTTTGCCAACAGACTGGACATAGAAATCTTGAACAACTACTTCACATACCATTATAAAGACAAAAATGGCGACATCAACCTTATGAACGTACCCTTTGAAGGCAAAGTCACTGACGACGAAGTCAAGAACGGCACCCTCTGCTACAAGCTCAACAGGAACGGTCGCAAGGGAGTCGTATGGTATCAGCACGGTGATCATCCCTATCCGTTCAAGGGCTCGGATGGGCAGTTAGTGACAAGCACGGATAGTGGCAGCACCATTGAGAAAGGTACGTCCGAATGCAGCCATGAGTATGGCAACGATTACGTTTGCCACAAATGTGGAGCCGTACAAGAGGGCGTGTCGATAGAACCATTGCAGGCTCGAAACAGCTACAACAAGGAAAATGGCACGGTCAGCATTGACAACATCAAGTACCAAGTTTCGAATAAAGGCGAGGCAACCGTGCTGGGCTTAGAATGGACTTCTGCAGCCGTACACATACCAGAGAACATAAATATTGATGGAACTGTATATAATGTCACATCAATCAGCGAGAATGCCTTCGAGGGCAATATAGGATTGGCATACTGCTACATTCCAAAGTCCGTGAAATCGATTGGCAGGTACGCGTTCTTGAAATGCAAACTCGAGTACTTGCACATTGCTGACGGTCCGTATTCAACAAACAAAGCGGACATCAAGGAACATGCCCTCAAAATAGACATCAAGGGCTTGTACGATAGTAATATAGATAAAATATATGTCGGAAGAGATTTGATGTGGGACAAGGAACCCATGGAGAGTACTCACGACAATGCGTATCTTAGTCCATTCTTTTACAACCATCAGTTATTTGAGATTCATTGGGGCCCCAACGTGTCACAAGTGGGCAACCTGCTTAACGATGAAGAAGACCAGTTCCACTATTTTGACAATTACAGCAAAATACACAAAGTCGTCTTCATGGGCAACGAGCATTCTCTCAACAACGAGCTGCTACTAACCACCCAAAGTATCTGGACTGACTTTACAAATTGGACTGACTTCTACATCAACCGCAACATCAACGGCAAGTACATTACCCCCGAAGTTGAGGATGCAGGACTGCTGTACGGCTGCAAGGCCGTCACCTACGGACCATATGTAAAATCCATCCCCGACAATTCCTACAAGAGAGTTGGCGAGAACTATAAACCTCTTAAGACTGTGGACCTCAGCCATGCATTTAACTTGGAGTCCATCGGTCAGAATGCTTTCTATAATTGCGAAAACATTGAATGCGGCCTCGACCTTTCCACCACAAAGGTGACGACCATTGGCGAATTTGCTTTTGCAAACAGTGGTTTCCGCTCAGCTGTCTTCAACGATGAGACTACCACCATCTCGGAAAGAGCTTTCGAGAACTGCACTTCTCTGGAAGGCCTCTACATTCCAGCCTCGGTAGAGAGCATAGGTTCTAAAGCATTTGCCAGCTGTACAAAGTTGAGCCGAGTCATCTTCGACGATTCGGAGTGGGGACTGGAACTGAGCGATGGCCAATTCGACAATTGCCCTAAAATCAGCAACACATACCTGGGACGTAGCATCATAATTTCTGGCGGTGCTACCTCGTCTTCGTTCCAGCCCAATTCAAGCAATATATGGACCATTGGCCCTAAAGTCACCTTCCTGCAGAAAGCCCTCTTCCCATTGGACAAGTACGACAGTTTCATTTTCCTCCATTCTGATGACGTATTGTATTTTGATGGAAGATTCAACGGCACGACCAACACGGTCACACTTGACAGAAAGTTGAGAGTAACAAGTTCCGATTCAGAACTGGGAACACTATCTCTACCTTTCAACCTCAACAAGTATAACCAGATAGAGAACATCAACATAGACGTTCATATCACAAAGATTCCTGCCAACATGTTTGCGGGATGTAGCAAGGTGAGAAACCTCTTTATTCCTGAGAACATAAAGGAAATCGGTGACAAAGCTTTCAAGGGCTGCTCCGCACTGGAGGTTCTCTGCATCATGGGCAAGCCCAACGTAGGAAAATACGCCTTTGAGGGTGGCACCAACATGAAGTACCTCTACCTCGTAGGAGACACCATCAAGCTCGACGACGGTGCGTTCCACGACTGCAAGATCCAGGAAATCATTCCTGCCTTCACAAAAGACCCCGGCACAGGTTCCTCTGAGCATGCCTTCGACCCTTGGAATTACGCCTACACCCGTCTTGCCGTCAACAACGTCACTTTCAACACACAACCCTGGGTGAACTTCACCAAGAAGGGAACCGTAACTACGACATCCACCTTCAGCGGTCAGCCCGACGAAGAGCTCGGTACGCTCTACGACAGAGCATCCCTCTCCCACTCCTTCCCCCAGGGCCGCTTTGACATGGTGTATCTGCCCTTCGATATGGATTCCTACTATTTCGGAGTGGATGCAGAAATCTATCGTGTGGACGAAGACAACGACAAGTTCAGTAACACCTACACCATGGGCAACGATGACAAGTCGTTCGATGCAGAAAAGATTAGTCTTCAGAAGGTCAACATTGACACCCAGGAAACGCTCACCAAGGGCCACGTCTATCTGATAAAGACCAACGAAAAGGAAGAGAAACTGATTGCATACAACAATCTCTTTCAGGCCAATGGAATAACATTGGCAGGCGGCAAGTACATCCAGCCCAAGAGCTCTTCTTCAAGTTCTATATTGGCTGCCGGCAATGTGAACGAGAAGCTGAATTCACTCAATCATTTTTATGTATGCGAGGATGGAGTCATCAAGTTCCACAACGGCGGCAAATACACCCCAAATCTGGCAAGCACAGGTTTCTATTTGGGAGATGACAATAACCGCCCCATTGCCTACAACCTTGTGGCAGGCAACGCGCTACTCCTGTCATCCAAATCCGACGTCGTCTTCCATCCGTATCTCGAGGGCTTCTCAACCTTCTACGATGCCGACTACCACCACATCGCCCCCGACTGGTGCGACGTCTATATCATCACAAGTGTAAACGACGGCAACGAGGTTTCGCTGGAGAAGATTGAGGACCGCACCATCACCAAGGGACAGGCCGTCCTGCTCAAGAGCCACAACAACGAGAAACTTCCCGACGTTCTCACCGAATACCTCACCTATGCCACCAATGGCAGCTCATGCTCATTTGCAGGAAACCTCCTCAAGGGCGTAGACAAGGAGCAGACCGTTGGCGAACTGGACCGCGACTTCATTTACGTGCTCGGCTGCAACAACGACTTCAAGAACGCTGGTTTCTACAAGTTCACGGCCGACAAGAAGATGACCAAGGGCAAGGCATACCTCGACCCCGAAGGACTCTCGCCCCAACAGCTGGCCAAGGCATGCCTCCTCGTGTGCAACGATGCTACAACACACATCACCTCAAGGCCTGCCGACAACGCAGACCGCACCTGGGGAATCTACGACCTCATGGGACGCCGACTCCGTGAAACTGGATACAAGGGCATCTACCTCATAGATGGCAAGAAAGTCATCAGAAAATAAGAAAATAACGAAACACGTAACTACACATGAAAAGAATAATTTATCTATTCATTTTGCTGACACTGACAACCCAGAATGCTGCTGGTTTCGATATCGATTGGTCATCGTTTGGCGACTGGTTTAGTCAAGGAACCCCCCACGGAGCATGGTCCAACGAATCCACGTCGTTCACTATTTATTATGACAGTTATGACGGTCAGAAGAATAAAGTCAGGCTGTCAGCAAGGGTTTATGTACCACAAAGTGTCAGCAACATCAGGCATATCATCCTTAGCTGCCACCCTACGGTTACGGAGAATAGGGCAGCACCTACTGGCAACGCCCCCCTCGACGGAGAAATCAGTAGAATGTACTTCAGCTATGGTAAACAGACAGCCGTAGTCTGTCCCGACTACTGCGGCTATGGCGTATCCGCCCACCTTCAGCACCCCTATCTCATCAGCGACGTGACAGCCCGCAACTGCATTGATGGACTACTGGCGGCAATAGAAGACATGGAGACACGGGGCTGGATTTCGTATGGCAAGTGGGATGCGGCTTTGAACCGTGATTTCTCAGATACGAGTATCGTGGGCTATTCACAGGGAGGTGCCACGGCTTTGGCATGCGCCAAGTATTTGGAGAGCTACCTGTGTCCGCAATGGGTGAAGGATAAAATAAAACTCTGGCAGACTACCTGCGGAGACGGCCCCTACTCGCCGCTGGCCACCGTAGAGCAATACCTCAAGTGGGGAATGCCCAAAGGCGACAACAAGAACCTGGAGTATGCCTGCGTACTGCCCCTCATCGTAGCCGCCGCCAAGGAGGCATACGGCGAGGGATGCATGCGTACCGTGAAGCTGGAGGACTACTTCTCGGAGGCGTTCAACAAAGCAGGCATTATAGACCTCATCAAGACCAAAAGCTTTGATACTGATGTCCTTGACAAGAAGATATCAGAAGCCATGGACACGCACAAGCGCCCCGTTGATGTCTTCTCCGACAAGATAATAAACCCCGATGACGGAACATTCAACACCACCACGAAGGAGTACAAGTGCCTCATGCGCGCCCTGAAGATGGCCGACCTTACCGTAGGCTGGACACCCACGCACCCCATCCAGTTTTTCCATTTCAAAAGCGACAGAACCGTACCCTACTGTAACTTTGAGAAGATATTTGAGGAAGGACACATTGGTTACAACAATTCGAAGGTCACAAAGGTAGATATAAAAGATGCTTACAACGCACTCTGGGACCAAGAAAAGAAAGAAGCCGAGATTGACAAGGTTGATCTGGACAACTGCAATCATGGTGATGGTGGCACTGTGTTCTATACAACCTACATGTTCACCAGCAAAGTGCGCAAGTACTAACCTGCAAACCAGCTGTGCGAATTGAATTGAGCAATCAACAATTAATATCATTAATAAATAAAAAATGAGAATATTATGAAAAAGTTAGTTTCCATGTTTGCCTTTATAGCAACAATCACGCTTGGTGCATTCACTTTGGCATCATGTGGCGATGATGAAGTAACCCCTTCTACTCCCTCCCAGCCACAGGGTCCTACTTCTAGTTGCAAGGTTTCTGTGAGAATCGACCACAACGCCAACCCCAATCCGTTCGCCTCCACCGACAAGGACGCAGAGGATAAGGTAATCCAGGAAGTCGAGAGCCTCATGCTCCAGGCACTCGAAAACACTGAAGGCATAGTAAAGAAATACGGTGGCTATTATTACGAGGACAGCAAGGAAGATCAGGTTTTGAGCGCCATCCGCGCTTCCATGGACAAACTCGAGCCAACCATCAAGAGCAAGAAGCTTGACCTGGACGGTCAGCTCGTCTGTGAGGTGTCGGGAGACGGATTCAAAACAATATGGATAAAGGCGTTCGAATATACCCAGTCCTTAATCAGCTTCACCTACAAGGACATCAACTACTGTGCCATCAATGACAGCGAGGTCGGCGTAGTGATAAAGCCCAGAAACGGCCTTGGCGATTCTGCCTACGCGGGCGACATCGAGATTCCCGAGACCGTCGAGAACGATGGCAAGACATACACCGTCACTACCATTGGTCCCAAAGCATTCTATAACTGCGGCATCACAAGCATCGTATTGCCCAAGACCCTCACCACGCTCTACAACGGCTGCTTCTGCTACACCAAGAGCTTGACGTCAATCACCCTCCCTGGCAAGCTCAACAGCTACAAGGAATCCTCAGGCTATGCTACATCCTCTGCGACAAGTCCCATTTTCGACAATAGCGCTATAACCGAGGCTGTGCTTGAGGAAGGCATTACAACCCTGTGCGAAAAGATGTTCGATGGAGCTGACAAATTGCAGAAAGTAGTTCTGCCAAGTACTGTCACCGAGATTCCCAATCAGTGCTTCTCTCGCTGCCAAAATCTGAGCGACATCACGGTAAATGGTGTCATCACCAGCATAGGCGCACAAAGCTTCTATCATACAGCCATCAAAGACCTCTCAGTCTTCAAGTTCAAGAATGCCTCAACCGAAAAATGGACATTCTACAAATGCGATCAACTCGAGGAAATCAACATCCCCGAGGGTATGGCATCGATCGGCACCAGATGCTTCTCATACTGCGAGAATGCCACCTCTGCCACCATCCCTGCAAGCGTGACATCAATGGCTATCGGCATCTTCGAAAGCTGCAAGGCATTGAAAGAGATTCATGTCAAGGGTGACAAGCCCGCCACTCTCGAAGAGATGACTCTTGACAGTGGCGAATATACCTGCACATTCTGGAAACTCGATTTCACTGCCCAAGGCATCACCATCTACGTTCCTGCTGCCAGCGTTGATACATACAAGAAGGCTCCTGTATGGTCAAAGTACGCTGACTACATCAAGGGGGAGTAACGAGTGCATAGTTCACAGTGCATAGTTCATAGTGCATAGTTCGTAGTGCATAGTTCGTAGTGCATAGTTCGTAGTGCATAGTTCGTAGTGCATAGTGCATGCTTGCGAATCTCATAGACGAAAAGACCCACAAGCCAGTTGGTGGTTGTGGGGCTTTTCTTTATAAATCATTCAAGTGTTGCATGTGCAAGGAGTTAAAGATAACACACAACCACGTAACCTATTATTTTTCCCGAAAAAGTTTGGAAAGTTCGGAAAAAGTCCGTAACTTTGCCCACGAAAAAGGAGAATAGAACCAAACGTTAAAGGGTTCCGACTGCAAGAAGTTGGAATTCTTTTCGTTTAGTCTGTATTCAAAGCCACACACTGGAAATACAGCCATTTCCTTCACGCTGCGCTTTAGGTGCACTCAGTGTGCGCTCACAAAATCGTGAAGAAGCGTGAGTGAACCGTGAGTGATCCTAAGGGGAAGAGAATAGGATGCAAGCCTAAGCATTAGAGAAAAAACGTCATAAAAGTGACAAGAACCATCTAATAGCGAAAAATAAACAAGAATACTAATTTTGATAAAAAAAAGAACATTATGGCATATATGACACAAAAGGGCTATGACGAACTCGTAGCCAAACTCCAGCACATGGAGAGCGTAGATCGCCCCGCAGCCAGCGCAGCTATTGCTGAGGCTCGCGACAAGGGTGACTTGAGTGAGAACGCAGAGTACGACGCTGCCAAAGAGTGGCAGGGCAAACTGGAAGGCGAGATAGCCAAGCTGAAGGCAGTCATCTCGGGTGCCAAGATTATCGACCCCAGCAAGCTCAACAACGGTACTGTGCAGATTCTGACCAAGGTTGAACTGAAGAACGTAAAGAACAACATGAAGATGGCCTACACCATCGTGAGCGAGACAGAAGCCAACCTCCGTCAAGGCAAGATCAGCGTGGCTACCCCCATTGCACAAGCTTTGCTGGGTCACAAGGTAGGCGACATCGTCAGCGCCAAGGTGCCTGCAGGCATTGTGGAACTCGAGATTCTGAACATCACTTTTGAGGAATAAAAGCTATGGCAAGTATTTTTAGCCGCATCGTGGCTGGCGAGATTCCCAGCTACAAGATAGCCGAGGACGAGAACTACTACGCATTCCTCGACATAAGTCCCTTGCAGAAGGGACATACGCTTTGCATCCCCAAACGTGAGGTTGACTACATCTTCGACCTTACCGACGAGGAGCTGGCAGGCCTTCAGGTATTCACCAAGAAGGTAGCTGTAGCCATCAAGAAGGCAATACCCTGCGTTAAGGTTGGCCAATGCGTACTGGGCTTGGAAGTTCCTCATGCCCACATCCACCTTGTTCCCATGCAGAGCGAGGCCGACATGCGATTCACCAATCCACACCTGGAACTCTCGAAAGAGGAGTTTGAGGAGATTGCGGAAAAAATAAGGAAGGAGTTCTGAAAAGAACTCCTTCTCTTTTTTATATTCTCTTTAACGCTATAGGCAAGTATATCTTGTGGTTATGTCATAGGCGGACAAGAGCGTCTTGTTTCGCAAGCATGCTGAACCATACTACTTCACTACGTTTTTCAAGTGGGCCTCATTGCGTAAGCGACGCATCATCTGCAAATCGTCTTTGGGGCAAATCATCAGCACCCCACCCTCTTCGGCTATAACAAAGTTGTTAAGTCCACCCACAACAGCCACATGATCCTTGGGCAGGCGTATGATATTGCCCTCCGACTCCAACAAGATGCTCTGCGAGTTGAGCAACAAGTTTCTGCTTGTATCGGCAGGCTTATCGATGTGCAGGGATGTCCACGAACCAATATCCGCCCACCCGTAGTGAGCCTGTTCCACATACACATTCTCATTCCCCTCCAACACACCATAATCGATGTTAAGATTGGGCAATGCAGCAAAGAACTCGGGCACCTCACGCTTTGTAGAGTTAGCCAGTTCCCTCATCATGCGAGGTAGCTCCACTTCATAGGCGGGCACTTGCTTGGTAAGCTGGCGCAGCATCACCTGCACGTTGAACATAAACAGACCGACATTCCACAGAAACTCTCCCGACTGCATGAACATCTCGGCAAAGTCACGCTGTGGTTTCTCGGTAAACGACTTCACCTTTGAGAAGCCTGGTTTTACCTGATCGCCCATTTGAATGTAACCATACTCCGTATCCGGACGGGTAGGACACAAGCCCATGGTCAGCAAGCCATCGGAGTGTGCCACGAAGTCAAGTCCGTTGAGCACGTCTGTCTGGAAAGCCGACTCATCGGTAATCCATTGGTCGGCAGGCGAGCATACCACGTTGGCCTGTGCATCGCGCTGTGCCGCAATGATGAGCGAACCAACAGCCACGCTGGCCAAGGTTCCTCGGCGAAGAGGCTCTTTTATGATCTGACATTCAGGGATGTCGGGCAACTGTTGGCGCACTATGTCGAGATAGTCCTGACATGTGGACACATAAATATGATCGGGCTGTATGAAACGCAAAAACCTGTCGTAGGTTTGCTGCAACAAGGTGCGACCTGTTCCAAAAATATCTTGAAACTGCTTGGGGCATTCCACAGTACTCATCGGCCATAAACGGCTGCCCACCCCACCTGCTAATATGAGACAATAGTTCTGATTTATTTGTGCCATGTATATAGTGTAATCGATATTAGATTAGTATTCTAATAGCGAATTTACACATTTTCGGCCAAAAAAGCAAACTTTTTCCCTACATTTTGACTATTATTTGCATTTTTGCAAAATCGAGTTACTACTCAAGGTCTACATAAAAGCAGATATAAGCAGTATCACTGCCTACAGTTCACACATAGAACACCTGCGAAATCGTGTCATCTCAGGGCAATCATCTTGCCAATTCGATGCACAGCAAGTCTTGCAGATGACGACCTACTGCCGAACTGCTCACGCTGTTCACCAAAATGGAGAATGCGAGGAAATGTCCGTTGGGAGCCGTGACATAGCCCGACAGAGTTGACACGCCATTTACCGTGCCCGTCTTCGCGCGAACATTATTATATGCAGGGGTTCCACGCATACGACTGCCTATCGTTCCGTCGATGCCTGCAATAGGAAGCGACTCGTACAAGGGTCCGAAAACATCCTTGTTATGGTACGCATAACGCAAGATGGTGCTAACCAATGCCGGAGTGGTCTTGTTAGAATGCGACAATCCGCTACCATCAAAGATGGCATACTCTTCGTTCTTACCGCCAGCACGCTTTATCATGTCGCGCACTTGCTGCTTGCATTGCTCGTACGACCAGGCATTCTCGTCCCGAAGGTCACACAGATTAAGAAGCATGGACTCTGCATAATAGTTGTCGCTGTTCTTCATCATGCGTTTAAGTGTTTCAACGAGCGGCGTATTGAGCGATGT
This sequence comes from Bacteroidaceae bacterium, assembly GCA_024401185.1. GTDB lineage: Bacteria > Bacteroidota > Bacteroidia > Bacteroidales > Bacteroidaceae > Physcousia. The sequence goes on from JAKSLO010000010.1 coordinate 26,352, forward strand.
CACCCACATACCATTAAGCTCTGTGGGGGTGGAGAGACTTCCGTACGCCTTGGAAGAGGAGAATGCTATGCCATTATCGACCATCGCATTATGCAGCAGGGAGGGAAACACGCGAGAGGGATGTTTCTCCCAAAACCAAGAGCCAGACACTTGGGACTTCTGTGGTTCGTAACCATACACCATGCCATCGATGCTATCCACGTCAAGAGCCATCAGCTTACCTGCCACAAACTCTACGGCATCCTTGCCAAGCGTTGGGTCGAAACCGCCCCTTACATACACATTTCCTTTCAGGTAATGGCGGTCTACGGTATCAATGGCAATGGTATCGTATGCCGCCTCATTGCCTTGCTGAGGCTCTACGGTGTATTGCAGCACGCGGTCAATCCGTTCCTCACCATCGGTATAGATATCGGTAAAGAAATTATGGTCGGCACCAATTGTGCTCAAGGCTGCTATGGCAACAAACAGCTTCTGGTTGCTGGCAGGGATGAACATGTCATGGTCGTTGTGCGAATAGATGGTGGAGTCGGAAGTGAGGTCAAACACATTGATGCCAACCTTATACCCACGCTTCACCGTGGTCGTAACACGACGTGCATTCTTTCCCTTGCCTCTACGTACCGTCTTCTTGGCATACATGTCATGTCGCAGAACTGAGTCGAGACGAGCTCCAAGGTCACGTATCCAACTCTCCTCATCAGTCCAGTTGACCAGCACTTCATCCACATCAAGTTCCAAAACGTCATCACCATCCTCCGCAGATTCAGGTATGTCAAAATCATCCTCCTGTGCTGAAACGGGAAGACTGCTTACAAAGAACAAGAAAAAGAAAAAAGATATACAATATTTAATTTTTACAATCATAGTCAAAAAACTCAATCACCCCTACAATGCCTCAGCAGAATTTGCATTTGCAATGTACAAAGGTACAATATCTGATTCACAATACCGCACAAAGTGCTGAAAAAACAAGTGCAAAGGTAACCAAAAAACACCGAACTGCAAAAGTAAGGCAAATAATTCACACCATATCTTGTACGTTTCGTCACAAAATGCTAATTTTGCAAAAAGATATTCCAAACAATTCTATCTACAGAGATGGCTACCCATAACACAACAGGAAAAAACGGAGAAGACTGTGCTGCCCAATATCTCGAAGACCTGGGCTACCGCATCATAGCGCGCAACTGGCGCAATCGCGGTCGCAAAGAACTCGACATCGTGGCCATCGATGGCGACACGCTGGTATTTGTCGAAGTAAAGACTCGTACTGCCAATACCCTGACATCGCCTTTTGACGCTGTCAACGGACTAAAGATGCACCGACTCACCTTGGCAGCCGACTCATTTATCCGTGCCCACAACATCAACATGAATGCCCGTTTTGACGTCATCGGCATTACGGGCAGTAAGATAGAGCACATAAAAAATGCCTTTATGCCTGCGGCAACATATTATTAGTATGCAACAGTTCACACACATACATCTTGAGACGGTTGACTCAACCAACAACTTCCTGCGCATTTACCAACCCGAAGAAGAAAGCCACATTACCCTCGTCACGGCCGATTACCAAACAGCAGGCAGAGGACAGCGTGGCAATTCATGGGAGTCGGAGGAAGGTAAGAACGTCGTCTATAGCCTGCTTATCCACCCTACCACCGTACGCCCTTCACAGATATTCTCCATATCCGAAATAGCGGCTCTCTCTGTTTGTCAAGCACTCAACGAGTTTTTACCAGAAGACAAACTTCAAGCATCAAAGGGTGGGTTCTGCGTTAAATGGCCTAACGACATCTATTACGATGACCGAAAGATTGCGGGCATCCTGATAGAGACCGACCTGATGGGTGGACACATTGCCAACGCCATCATCGGCATTGGCATCAACATCAACCAGCAGCAGTTCGTCAGCGATGCCCCCAACCCCGTCTCACTCTATCAGATTCTGGGCCATGAAACCTCACGTCAGCTTGTCATGGATAGCATGATGAAACACTTCACACATCTATACTACCAACTTGAAAGCGGAGAAGTTACCTCCCTGCACACCCTTTTCATGCAGCATCTTTACCGCAGCGAGGGCTTCCACCCCTACACCGACGAGGATAGTTCTTTCATGGCACGCATCGTCGATGTGGAACTCTCTGGGCACCTCATCCTCGAAGACACCGAAAGCCTACAACGACGCTATGCCTTCAAGGAGGTAAGCTTTGTCATACCGCCTTGCAAGTAATGAACCCCCGCCTCCGAGAGGGATTGTCGAAGCGGGAAGACACTCACCATACCGAGAAGATTCTTTTCGCACCTTCTGACTTCCGTGTTCAAGATGGCAACGAAACAAAGGAACTTTCTTGACAGAAAAACACGTTTTTACAGTCCCTGAAAGCATTTGCTTCGGCTTATCATCCTTCGCTCTCTCTTCGCTCTCCCTTCGCGATGACTTTGGCAACCCTTCGGGGTGCCCTGGCAAAAAGAAAGATGTTGACAAATTGTTTTAGACGCAGATTAGGCGAATTACACATTTATTTTCTTGTCGAGGTATATTAAACTGATATTAAACAAAGATTAAATGCATGATGATTTTAATGAGTGTTTAATACAAGCTTAATATACCCAAACTTCTGCCTCTGCGTCTTGGCGGTCAATAATATTGATTTGTGCCAACACGAAGGTCATTTTTTAACTTTTAACTTTTAATTTTCAACTTTGTTGCTGTATTCTTTTCGCTTCTTTCCGAGTTTGCTGACAGCCTTTGCCACGGAGCTTACGTTGTGGGCAGGTTCGGCAGAGAGCGCAGAGTTGACAATCTGCTTTACGTCGGCACACTCTATCGTGCCGTTGCTGTCAGCATCCAACGCGCTGTTGTCTACCACATACACGGTGTTCTTGTCGCCATCCTTCGTGAGCACGGGAGCAGCATCGCTGCCCAGCTGCTGATACCAAGCCTGTGTGCCGTCGGTAGCGCCTGGGGTCCAGTTGCCCTCGTCATCCACGCTGCCGTTGAGCTGGCAGGCCATCTCGCCCGACGCGAAGCGGTCAGCGGCTACGCCGGTCTCGCAGAGATAGAAGGTGCCTTCGTTCAAGCCGATGGCTGGAAGGGATGAGGTGTTGGTGGAGTAGCAGTTCTTGATGAAACTGTCATTTGTATTGCAACCGCAGATGCTACCTACGTTCGTGGTTCCGCTTACTGTGGCGGTGGTGTAGCAGTTCTCGACATTGCATATGTTGTTATTACGAGAAATATTGCGTCCGCAAATTCCACCAACACAAGTACCACCACTTACAGATCCCATTGAATAACAGTTCTTAGCGGTACTTCCAGTTGACGTCTGGCCTGTAATACCACCAATATAATTACCAATTCCTGTGACACTACAATCACTCCAGCAATTATTTATTTCTGACGAGGCTGTATTTAGTCCGTTTATACCTCCCACAGCATTAACACCATTGATAAAGCCGGAGGCATAGCTGTTTAAGATTCTACCGCCGTCAATAACCCCACAAATAGCACCTACGCTGCCATACCCATTAAAATAACAATTTATAATACTGATGTTTTCAACACAACTATGTACCCCGTAACCGATAAACCCTACACCACTTGTGTTCGGTTCATTGAAGTAGAGTCCGCTGATAGTGTGTCCCTGGCCATCGAAAACTCGATAATATTTTCTATCACTATTTCCTATTGGTGTCCAGCTGCGAGGTGTACTTGTGGTTGATGCACCTCTTGCAGTGAAGTTTCCATCGGCATCAAAGGTACCGTCATTCACCACAATATCTGCAATCAATTTGGCATTAGAATAGTTATATCCTGAATTGTATCCTTCTGCGAACCAATACAGCTGACCAACATTACCGATTTCGAACCAACTGTCAACTAAGTCTGCGGGTTGGTAAATAGGCACGTGGCATTCATCGCAATGACCAAAACCATTCTCGTCGAATGTGTTAGATGCATGTCCCTTGGCAGAAATTTCAAAAGTATGTTTGTCTGTGCCGTGAAAAGCAGCGTCATTATCATTTTCATAAATCGCCTCTGCCTGCCACACCTCAACACCCTTCTCGGTACATGTTGGGGCAACATAGCCTTCCTCCAACTTTGTAGGGGGAAGAGTCTCCTCACGAGAAACACGTTCATTGCAGCTATGACAAACTAATTTGTATTCGCAATAATATCCATCGTCATTATGTACCCAATAATAGCTAACCTCATAGCCATTTTCATGTCCATGACCTATTGCCTTGTCCTTTTCCTCTGTGCTATAGTATACAAGGCCATTTTTCGCGTCACAACGACTACATTTATAATAATATTTAGCATTTCTTGTGCAAGTGGCGGGCTGTGCAAGATAATCCGCAGTAGTGGTGAAACTACTGAAATCGTGTTTGAGGGCAGGAATGACTATGTCATCTATTCTTGCCGTACATCCTTTGTGAGTACATACAGCATGCTTGATGCCTGTGGTGGTACAGGTGGCAGGAGTGTCAATAATTTCGTCGTATGTATGCGCCTCGAAGATGGCGGTATAGCCCTTACTTGCGGTCACGGTAATCGTGCGCGAAGCATGGGTGTCGCCATCAGTCCAGCTCACGAAGTGGTAACCGGTATTGGGCGTGGCGGTGATGGTTTGCTTCGAGCCATAGTCGTATGTGCCAGCACCGCTGACCGTACCTTGGTTCTTCCAATAATCAGCAACACTTAGCGTGATGGTGCGCGGTTCGCCAGCGAAGATGGCAGTATAGGTCTTGTCCCCCATCACGTCTATGGTGCGCGTGGCATGGGTGTCGCCATCATCCCACTGCACGAACTGATAGTTTTTATTTGGCTTGGCAGTGATGGTGGCCTTTGTGCCATAGTTGAATGTGCCACTGCCGCTGACCGTACCAGCTTCGTCGTTATTCGCCTTCACGGTGATGGTGTGCTGGTCGATGGCGAAGTAAGCATGATAGGTGGTACATTCTTCTGTCACGGTAATTGTGCGCGTAGCATGGGTGTCGCCGTCTCCCCATTTTACGAAATGGGCGTGCTCGTCGGGTATGGCTTTGATGGTTATCTTAGAGCCATAGTCGTATGTACCTGTGCCTTGCGTCGATCCGGGGGCCCCGTATAACGAGGTGACCAAGATATGGACTCGGTCGATGGCGAAAGAGGCAGTGAGATTGACATTATCAGTCAAACCTACGTTGTGCGTCTGTGCACCATTGTCGCTCCAGCTGCCGAAGTGGTAGTGCTCAGCCGTGGTAGCCTCCACCTTGAGCTGGGTAGGCGTGGTGCTGGTGGGGTTGACGTAGCTCTGGCTCACCTTGCCGCCAGTGCCAGCATTGACGCTGACGGTAATGGCGGTGCTGGTGGCAGAGGTCTTGCCGTTACCGAGAGCTTTAGCAGCCACACCACTGAGGTAGTTGTTATTTTCAATGCCATTGGGCACCTTGCCCTTTGGCTGACCGGCGATAGCACCCACGTATGTACCGCTGCTTGGGCTGATGGTGCCGCTGCAGAAGCAGTTGCGGATGTACTGGAAGTTCTGGGCATCGCCATCATCGTCGGCATAGCCCAGGATACCGCCCAATGCATTAGGACTTGAGGCAGAGGTGGTGATAGAACCAGAGAACCAGCAGTACTCTATCTGCACGTTGGCGTTCTTCTCGGCATAGCCCAGAATTCCACCGTTGCTGTCCGAGCAGCTGCCCAGGGCCATCGTGCCGCTATAGGTACAGCCCTTTATCTGCGTGGTATAGCCGCCCGACAACAGGAGTATCTGTCCCACCAAACCACCGACGTGGTTCTTGGCTGCCGTCATGTTGACATTGATGCCACTATATACATTATACAACTTTGTATTGCCCTTGGCAGAGCCTACCACCGAACCCGTATTGTTGTAGGCCGACGACAGCGTGCCGGCGAGGGTGACGTTCTGGATGGTGGCACCATTGGTGTAGCCGAAGAAACCGCAGTTGTCGCCTGTAGCTGTGATGCTGATGCCCGAGACCTTATATTTCTGTCCGTCGAAGGTGCCGGTATAGGGTTTGCTGCTGGTGCCTATAGGTGTCCAGCTGCCCGAGAGCGTGATGTCGGCGGTGAGTTTGCCTATGGCATCTGTCTCGCCCCCATTGACCTTGTTGGCGAATGCCTTCAAGTCGGCAGCACTGCTGATGTTGTACGTCGTAGCTGCCCATACCTCCGTGGGCACAAGCCATGCCAGCAGCATGACTATTGTCATGAGCGGGCGTAGAAGATGTCTGGTTTTGTCCATTGCGATTCTTTATTTTTATGTTATAGATTTCTGTATTTCAAAAAAAACTCAGTGTGCGCCCCTCCATCGGTGAGTGTCATCGGTGCCTACTAGGTATCAGAATCTGCTCATCTAAATCGTTTTTAGGATGGATTATTGGCAGCTAACCTACATTCGGCTGCTAAGTTACAACATTTTCTTTATATTTCGGTCGGTTTTGCAGTATTTACGCATAACTCAACGAGATTTTGTGGTGAGATGCGGCTTAGCATCATTCATCGAAGTGAATATCGGGTGAACGCCGTGTTCCCCAAGATGGTGTGCTGTAAAAGCCGCTACACCTCTCACAAAAAGCCGCTACATCTTTTTATAAAAGTCGCACCGTCTTTTTGAAAAAGGCGGTGCGACTTTTATAAAAACAGCTTAGCTGAAAAATAGCTATGCAGCTGAGGGCATCAGTTGTGTACCAGGGTACCGATCTCCTCGCCATCCATTACGCGCTTCAAGTTGCCCAAGATGTCCATATTGAAGACGTAGATAGGCAGGTCATTCTGCATACACATAGCAGTAGCAGTAATATCCATCACCTTGAGACCCTTTGCAATGACATCCTGATAAGTGATGTCGTGGTACTTTGTAGCAGTAGGATCCTTCTCTGGATCGGCAGTATAAACACCATCCACACGAGTACCCTTCAGCATCACGTCAGCCTCAATCTCGATGCCACGAAGGCTACTACCCGTATCAGTAGTGAAGTAAGGACTGCCAGTACCAGCACTCATAATAACCACCTCGCCGTTCTCCATAGCCTCGATGGCCTTCCACTTGGTGTAGAACTCACCGATGGGTTCCATACGGATGGCAGTAAGCACACGGTTCTTCTGGCCGATAGCACCCAAGGCACTGCTCAATGCCAAAGAGTTGATAACGGTGGCACACATACCCATCTGGTCACCCTTGACACGATCAAAACCATTACCGGCACCAGTCAGGCCACGGAAGATGTTACCACCACCAATAACGATACCTATCTGCACGCCCATCTCTGCAATCTCCTTGATCTGTGCAGCATATTGATTAAGGCGCTCTACATTGATGCCCTGCTTCTGTTCGCCGGCAAGACTCTCACCACTAAGCTTTAAAAGAATACGCTTGAATTTCATATTGTATAGTTTGTTATAGGACTTCTAAATAACCCATGAGGCGTGCTCTTACTGCGTAATGACAGCATCAACAGTACCTCCGTTGTTGGTATAGGCTCCACCAACTTTGATACCACGGCTCTTCTTACCAGTATTCTTAACCACGACAGTACCACCGCTGACGGTAAGGTTGCCATCCACCTTGATACCCATGCAACGATGAGGATCATCCACACACTCATCAAGGGTACACAAAGCACCAGAAGCCACGATGTTGATATTTGTCTCGGCATCAGCACTGCTAATGGTCATGCTACCATCAGTCTGAATGCCTCTTGAACCATTACCCTTTGCCTGCAAGTCGATATTACCACCACTGATGGTTACGTCGCCATCGGTCTTGATGCACTTGCAGTCTTGATTTTTCACGATACCCGTAATCGAACCACCCTTGATGATAACCTGTCCGTTCTTCTCCTCGTTAACATCAATGGCGCCATTATCAGTCAGCAAAGTCTCAACCTGAATGCCATCGCCTTCGGTATTCTCGTCAAAGGTCACTTCTCCACCATTCATTTGGAAATATTGACCAACATGGAAAGCATCGCTCTTGGCCATTGCGATGTTGATCTTTCCGGTACTCTTCTTCAATTGCAGGTACTCTTTGGTAGAGACAGCATGACGCGCATTACCACTGACGGTAAGCGAACCAGAGCCCTCTACTTCAAGGTGACCCTTGCAATACAAGCAAGCCTTCTGGCTTCCGGTGGCTGCATCAGCAAGTACATTGGTCGTGCCAGCACTTAATACCATCGAAACACGTTTACCGCACTGAATGTCAATAGGTGCTCCAGTTGTACTGGTCAAATTCAGTCCGTCAAGAATAAAGGTACACTTATACCCACCTTTGTAGGTCAGACTACCATTGGCGCTTGTACCAGAAAGCACAAACTCGCATTCGTTCTTCAAATTGTTATTGGTAATAACAACATCTGCACCATTCACGGTAGCCGTTACATCCGTTGCCACCGATGCAGGTATGTTCACCACGGCACCATTGGCGCTGTAAGCCACCGATACCTGAGGTACAACAATAATACTGTCGATAGCGGACATGGCATAACTCTTGCCACCTATTGTAATATTGCTTCCGTCAGCAGTCATCTCGCCTACCTCGGCAATATTCACGACCTTGTCTTCACCATCCTGCCAGATGCGCATGTGAGTCTGTGCATGCGTGGCAACCTGTGCCAAAAGGGCCAATATAAATAGAGTACACTTTTTCATCACTTGCTAAACTTTATGGTTTGCTTACCCAGATTTACTACATACACGCCAGACGCATACTTTGACAGGTTAACACGGGTTTCTCCCTCCACGTTAACCATGCCCTGCAAGGCACCACCTGCATTGTAAATACGAAGCAGTCCATTGCCTTGCGCAATTAAAACACCATTGACAACCTTCAGCGCCTCGCTTTCTTCTGCCATATTCTCAATGGCAGTAGCAGTGTTGCCAAAGAACATCTTCTGCAATTCACTTTGGGGAAACGTCACCTCTCCCTCACTGGTTGTCACCACCACTTGTTTTTCACTCACATTGAAAGTGATCTTCTGGATGGTTGCCAATTCGATGCTCTTCTCAGACGAGCTGGTAGCAACAGTGAGATACTTATAGTCGCTCTGCGCCATAGCAAAAGATGACAAGGCAAAAGCAACCCAACTTAACACTATCTTTTTCATTCGTATTTCTGTTTTATTCTAATTCACAGACTCTCACTTTTCCCCGAGCATCCTCCGTATTTCTCGGGGAAACCTCGTAGGAACATCGGGGGAATGTCGAGTTAAAAATCGTAACTATAACCAATGCTTACGGCATGCATTGCCTCGTAAGGATGTTGCATTCTGTCCAATGTGAGGACATAAGACAACGACACATCGTTATGCTTGTTAATCTTATATTCAGTACCCACGCACGTACGCAACTTATCAAGGTTCATGTGCTCGCCTACGGCCACATTGTTGTGAAACTCTACGGAAACAAAAGGAGACCAGTCCAAACGCTTCTTGTCAAGCTGGAATTTAATGCGTGAACGCAGTACCTGACGACTGTTGCAGTCCTTGTATTTCACGTCTGCCTCGTCCATGTAATAGGAATATTCGCCCGTAGTAGCATCCAGACCTTCACACTCATAGCGGTCGATATGCTGACCAGCACGATGGGTGAACTGATAACGTACCCTACCTGAAATGCGAAGCCACTTCCACAATTTCACAGAACTGTTGGCATCAACACACAAACGGTTGCGATGTGACCAATAACTGGGAGTAAGCCATTTCTTGCCGGCATTTTCTTTGTTGTAGTCAAACATTAACGCATAACCCGCACTGAACTTCAGGTACTTGTTCGCTTTGTAACTCAGACTTGGACTCAACGAAAGGCGGTCAACCGTTTGACAATTATCCATCGTTCGAAGTTCAGCTTCCAATCCTATGTCCCAGTTTCGGGGCAGACTCTTTGTGGCACCCAGTTCAAGCCACGCACCGAAGTCGTCTTCATTACCTGCCCAAAGGGCAAAGGGAAATGAGAGAAACAATAATGAAAACAATATCTTCTTCATAACGATAGTGAATTGTAAAAAGAGGACTATAATTTTGCTGTAAAAAACAAAATAACCTGCATATAAGTTATTTTGCCCTGGGCAGACGAGTCAAGTTCATCATACTGCTACCCTTGTCCATCTTCTCATCATAGAAAATGCGGATCAGCACGCTATCCTTGAGGAAATCAATGGTACCCACTTCGATAGACAGAATCTTCAAGCCTGTACGCTTTTCAAGGTCTGCAATCAACTCGGCGCGCTTTTCGGGTGCCACCAAGTTTACATTGTCGTACTTGATGTACTTTGAGCAAGAATCATTGATAATCTTACTGCTTTCAAAGAGCCATGCCAAGAAGATAAAGAACAAGTTAGCGAGTGTCAGAGAAAGGATATTCTCCCAATGCATCTTGACCACCATTGCGTTAACCACACTGATAGACACGAGCATAAAGAGGTAAGTCATCTCGCGGATGGGTATAGCCTCGGTTCGGTAACGTATGATACCAAAGATGGCAAACAGACCCAAGGCTGCGCCAGTCTTCATCTTAGAGCCTTCCATCAGACTAACAAGCAAGAAGATGCTCATTGCCATGATGATAAAGATAAACAGATAGTCACGACGCTTGCTCTTAGGGTAGTAGAAAAAACGTGCAATAATACCAACCATCACAAAGTTGACGGCCAAACGAATCAGCAAGGAGTAGAAATCATCCATGTGTCCTAATCCTAAACCCAAGAAGGTTTCGCCCATTACGTCTTCTAGGGGATTCTCCAAAATTTCTTCCATAATATTTAATTTAATTAGTTTTATTCAAAAATTGATTGATTCATGCTGTTGTATGTCATCCTTATTCTAGTGTCCGTTACTGCAATGGACTTCCTACCAATCTGCCAATCTTGACCAATTTCGGTTTGAAGAGGTTTTGCTTCAGCGACTGGTTTGTCAGCACGCTTCCGATGCAGTACTTGCTGAAACCACTGGGCTTGATGCGAAGCTGTCGCAACATATCCAGAACCGGACTGAACACATTACCATCTCGCTTCAACTCTATGATAACGAGTTCACCTGTTCCGATATCCTTGCCAGTTTCGTAATTATGAAACGACACGTCAAAGTCAATCGTCAGTCGCTCTGTCTTGGCATAATTCACCAAAGTGATACGGTGGAAGTTATTCTGCACCGTCTCGTGAATGTCACTTACCTGCTTATTGACACGCTCCATCAAGAACTCCTGTTGCTCTTCTATCTGTCCCTGTCCCGGCACCTCCACACGCTTCTTCTTGGTACGTCCATGGTTATTCTTGGTCTTTACTTCCAGAAAGGTCACACCACTGTCCATATATGTGCGCACACGAACCTTCTGCCTAGGTGCACGTCCATTATGATGATCCATGTAGAAGTGATGGTCTTCGGTATCCCAGTATGTGGTACGATAAGAGGCAATTCTGCTACCGGCATTGAACTGTGCGTAGTATTTTCCTTGTGCCAATTCGAGCAAGGCAGCCAACTGAACTTTATTCGTAACAAACTTCTTGTCCGTACGATTCATCAAGCGAATGGAAGACATCTCCTCCAGGGTGATGGGGTCCAATTGCTCCAATAAGTTCTCTATTCGCTTATCAATATCCATTTTTCACAGTTGTTTCACATGTTTTATGGTGCAAATGTACAAAAAAAATATAGTTATTACGTTACTTTTCTTGCAAAATTGAAATAAAACATATACTTTTGTTGCATTAAAATAAAAAAAACACATATTAAATCAAAAACATAACCTTATGATAGAAGTTAAGGAAGTTCTCGGCGCTGCCGAAGAGAAGATGGAAGAAGCTGTGATGTATCTTGAGGAAGCATTGGCGCATATTCGTGCAGGCAAGGCAAACACCAAGATTCTTGACGGTGTAAGAGTTGAAAGTTACGGAAGTTTGGTTCCCTTGAACAATGTGGCCAGCATCACCACCCCCGATGCCCGAACCATTGCCATCAAGCCTTGGGACAAGAACATGTTCCGTCCTATCGAGAAGGCCATCATGGATAGTAGTGTAGGCATTACCCCCGAAAACAACGGTGAGATTATCCGTCTGGGCATCCCCCCATTGACAGAGGAACGTCGTAAGCAACTGGCAAAGCAATGTAAGGGAGAGGCTGAAAATGCAAAGGTAAGCGTTCGTAATGCCCGTCGCGACACCATCGACAAACTGAAGAAGGGTATTAAGGATGGCTTGTCTGAGGACCTTGAGAAGGATGCTGAGGACGAATTGCAGAAAATGCACGACCGCTACATCAAGAAGGTTGATGAGCTTTATGCCAACAAGGAGAAGGAAATCATGACCGTCTAATAATGACAATATAGCAATTCTTTGACACAGAGACCTGAAGACGTGCGGAATAGATTCACACAGCCTCTTTGCGTCTCTGTGTTATTATTTACATAACCCCTTCAGACTTTCAACATTGACAAAGACTGGAACTATAATCAAAAACACAGGTAGTTGGTACGTTGTGCGCACCCTGGACAAGGAAATTTTCGACTGCAAGGTAAAAGGTAACTTTCGCCTCAAAGGCATACGCAGCACCAATCCTGTTGCCGTAGGTGATAACGTCAAGATTTCATTGCAACCCGATGGCAATACCGCCCTGATTGAAGAAATTGTTGATCGCAAGAACTATGTGATTCGCAAGGCGTCCAACCTCTCCAAACAAAGCCATATCATAGCAGCAAATGTTGATATAGCTATGCTTGTAGTCACCGTTGCACACCCAGAGACATCAACCACCTTCATTGACCGTTTCCTGGCTTCTGCCGAAGCTTATAGAATACCTGTCACCCTCGTTTTCAATAAAATCGACTTGCTCAACGATGAGGAGACTCACTATCTGGATGCAGTCATCAATCTATACGAGAACATTGGCTACTCATGCCTGAAGTGTTCTGCACAAACCGGTCATGGCATAGAAGAGGGTATAGGAAACAGTCCCTCGTTGCGCGAACTGCTCAAGGATAAGGTCACTCTACTGAGTGGAAACAGCGGTGTGGGTAAGAGTACCTTACTCAACCGACTTATACCCGATGCAAAGGCTAAGACGTCAGAAATCAGCTCTGCACACGACACAGGTCAACACACCACCACGTTCAGCCAGATGTTCGACCTTCCTGAAGGAGGTAATATTATTGACACCCCAGGCATTAAGGGATTTGGCACCTTTGACATGGAACGAAGTGAAGTAAGTCACTATTTCCGTGAGATATTCGAGATAGGACGTGATTGCAAATATGGCGACTGCACCCACACAAAGGAACCCGGGTGTGCTGTACTTAAAGCCTTAGAAGAGCATTACATATCACAATCTCGTTATCAAAGCTACTTGTCAATGCTTGATGACAAAGATGAGACAAAATACCGTCAAGGCTACTAAGCTTATTCATTTTAGAAATATCCGAAGCTAAGG
>JAKSLO010000100.1 GCA_024401185.1 Bacteroidaceae bacterium
AGCCGAGGATGATGAACTGAAATGGACGGGTAACGGATTTAAGTATTAAAGTATTATGAAAAAGATAGTTTTTCTTCTGCTTGCCTTCTTTGGCGTATTGCTGGCAAAGGCAGACTTGACGCATTATGCCCTGGAGGCCAAGCTGGGCGAGAGTATCAGGGTGAAACTGGAACTTCAGGAAAACAACTTCGGTGTGTTGGCAGGCCAGTCAACCTACTACCGCAAGAATGGTTCTCTGTCGGTAATCTCGGTCTTCGGCTATCGTATTGGCAACGACGATGATGCCATGCTACTCCTCAATGAGTTTGACGGAATCAAGATATGTGGCGACTTCACCTTGACCCTGAAAGACGGCGAGATAACCGAGGGCAGATGGGCGCTGAACGACAAGTCGTACGAGATGAACAGCATCGTGAAGCTGTCGCCCGACTATTCGCAGCGTTTCTTCCATCCTGTGTCGAGTGCCTCCAAGGCGGTGGGCGAGTATGGCTTCACCTATGTGGGCATCAATGGCGACGAGCGTGGCGGACATTGCACCCTGAAGATGGTGGGCAACCGCCTGAAGTGGGACATGCAGCAAGCCACTCCCGGTTTGGCACAAGGCACGGGCACCTCAGTCTTCGCCGACAGTGGTTTCAAGGGCCGTGAAGGCACCTTTAAGTTCGAGGCATACGTTGACGAACGCTTTGTGTACGTCAAGCACCTCAATCCCGAGGATGGCGGAAATGAAGACTGGGGCGCATGGGCTACCCTGCAGGGCTTGTATGTGCGTAAGGGAATCAAGACCACGAGCACCATTCCTGCCAAGTAGAAGCCGTGGGTGAGGGGTGCATGCTGCTCATCCGCATGCTGCCGTGAAGTGGCCGAAAATGGCGTTTCATTGCCATTCTTGACGGTTCAGTTGCAAAGTGTACTGTTCAAAATGCAACCGTGGAGCATTATTTTTTTGCAAAAGTTTGGCGAAAAAAAGTATTTTTCGTATTTTTGCCGTGAATTAAGTGATGGCTAAACATGACTAAACACACGTAATAATAATTAAACTTTTTAAAAATATAAGAATTATGGCTTTTTTAACTGACGAGAAACTCGTGATTGTAGGTGCCGGTGGTATGATCGGCTCAAACATGGTGCAGAGCGTTTTGATGCTCGGTCTTACTCCCAATATCTGTCTGTATGATATCTATGAGCCCGGCGTACATGGTGTGTACGATGAGATGTGCCACTGCGCATTCCCCGGTGCAAACATCTCTTACACCGTCGATCCCGCTGAGGCTTTCACCGGTGCTAAGTACATCATCAGCTCAGGTGGTGCTCCCCGTAAGGAGGGTATGACCCGTGAGGACTTGCTGAAGGGCAACTGCCAGATTGCAGCCGACTTCGGTGAGAACATCAAGAAGTACTGCCCCGACGTAAAGCACGTTGTCGTTATCTTCAACCCCGCTGACGTTACCGCTCTTACCGCTTTGATTCACTCAGGCTTGAAGCCCAACCAGCTGACTTCTCTCGCTGCCCTCGACTCAACCCGTCTGCAGCAGCAGTTGGCTCAGGAGTTCGGTGTTCAGCAGGACAAGGTTACCAACGCTTACACCTATGGCGGCCACGGCGAGCAGATGGCAGTATTTGCCAGCAAGGCTCTCATCGATGGCAAGCCTTTGGCTGACATGATGCCCGCAGCTGAGCGCTGGGCAGAGATCAAGCACATGACTACCCAGGGTGGTTCTAACATCATCAAGCTCCGTGGCCGTTCTTCATTCCAGAGCCCTGCTTACCAGGCTGTTAAGATGATTGAGGGTGCTATGGGTGGTGAGCCCTTCACCTGGCCTGCTGGTTGCTATGTGAACTGCGACAAGTGTGGTTACAAGAACGTGATGATGGCTATGCCTACCACTATCGACAAGGATGGTGTTCACTTCACCGCTCCCGAGGGTACTGAGGAGGAGATGGCTGCTTTGCAGGCAAGCTACGAGCACTTGCAGAAGATGCGCGACGAGATCATCTCACTCGGCATCATCCCTGCTGTTGAGGACTGGGGCAAGGACAATCCCAACTTGTAATCTCTCTCCTAATTATATTGAATAAGGCCGCTCCTGCGCAAGGGAGCGGCCTTTGTTTTTGCGTTATCGTTTGGTTTATCGTTTAGGTTATAGGAAGAACAGTTCCTTGACGGTAATCTCTGAATGGATGAGGGAAGAGTGCATGCCCTTCTTCAGTCCATTGGGTGTGATCATGGTCAGCACCACGCCCCTGTTCTTTCCTGTCACCTCCATGAACAACAGACGGCGAGCCTTGAGTTTCTCCTCATACTCCTTTGTGATGGTGTAGGGGTGTTCCGAGAATTTCATCTCGCACAGATGAACCATCTTGTCCACTCGTTTTATGACAAGGTCTATTTGTGCACCTTTTTCATCATTGTCCTGTTGCGGGGTGTACCTCCATGCATTTCTTTCTTTCTTCCCACTAACTTTTCCATAATAGTATCACACCTTGGTTTTGTAGTTGCAAAGGTAGCACGATATTTTGTAACCAGCAAGCATCAATATGCCATTTTTGTCCAAATGTGGGTGTTTTTGTATAGATTTGGACGAAAATCGACCTATTTTTGTCCAAATGTGGGTATTTTTATATAGATTTGGACGAAAATGGGGGTGGTCTCGCTGCGTGAGAAGTGAAAAGTGAATAATCGGTTGCGCTGTGATTTGACTTAACCAAAACCTCTAAGCAAAAACTTGTGCACTAAATGTGACTTTCAGCCCCCTCCCTCGGGAGGGTTGGGGGAGGGGTCGTACTTGTTGGTGAAAATCTTTCATCTTAAAAATCTTGGTAAAAATATATTGTTGTAACAAAAAAAAATGTAACTTTGCACCATAAAAAACTTGGAAAAGTGTACGAAAATGGCTTAATATACCTTGGAAAAGTGTATGGAAATGACTAAAAACACCTTGGAAAAGTGTATAAAAGTAGCTTAAAACGCCTTGGAAAAGTGTACGGAGAGTCTATTGTGTAACCATAGAAGAGTGTCGGTATGATAAATAGAAAACTTGACCAATACATTGAGAACCATTATTCTACAAGCAATTCATCCCTTCTCCTAAAAGGGGCAAGGCAGACGGGAAAGACCTATGCCATAAGAAAGTATGCCAAAATGCATAAGCTAAATCTTGTGGAAATAAATTTCTATGAGGATAAGAAAGCTCGCACTCTATTCGACGGTGCAGACAATGCAAAAGACGTCCTGTTACGTATCTCGGCACATACGCACCAAAAGATATCATCAAACAATACGCTAATCTTCTTCGACGAAGTGCAGAAATGTCCAGAGGTCATCACTTGGATTAAATTTCTGGTGGATGAAGGTAGTTGTCGATACGCTCTCAGTGGAAGCCTCCTGGGAGTAGAACTGAAGAATATCGAAAGTGTACCAGTGGGATATATGGCTGTCAAGGAAGTATATCCATTGGATATGGAAGAATTTGCCCGGACACTCGGACTCTCCGAAGAGGTTTTCTGCGCACTTCGTCATGCATGGGAGGATAAGGCTCTCGTTGACCCCAAGGTTCACGAGTCTATGCTGAAACTTGTCCAGCTTTATCTTGTTGTGGGTGGTATGCCCGCAGCAGTACAGGCATACATAGATACCAACGACCTTAATGTGGTGGAGGAGAAACAGCGTGAGATTCTTACTCTCTACAAGCTTGACATCAGTCAGTATGATCCCGAGAAGAAACTCGAGATAAGTGAAATCTTTGCCCTTATACCCTCCGAACTGGATGCAAAAAACAAGCGTTTCATACTTAAGAATCTCAACGAACATGCACGTTTCTCTCGCTACGAAGACAGTTTTCTCTGGCTGAAGGATGCGGGAGATGCCATTCCCACATATAACGTCACCGAACCGAGGATTCCGTTACGACTCAATGAGCAACGCAATCTTTTCAAACTTTTTCAGAACGATGTGGGGCTGCTTGCCTGTCAATATGCTTCGGGTATTCAGCTCAAACTTCTTAAGAACGAGATCAACATCAACTATGGAGCTATCTACGAAAACCTTGTTGCCCAGGAACTCTATTGTCATGGGTTCGGGAGCGAAGGGCATGGATTGTTCTATTTCAATAATAAGAAACAGGGAGAGCTGGACTTTGTGCTGGAGCAAAACGGTAAGGTTATACCCATCGAAGTCAAGTCCGGCAAGGACTATGAACGTCACAACGCCCTGAAGAACGTGTTGGAGAATGTATCTTATGGTATAGACAATGCTTATGTATTTTGTAATGGCAATGTGGAGGTTGTTGGCCCCAAAACCTACCTCCCTATCTATATGCTGATGTTTGTCCACAAATATCCTACGGCAGAGAAACAGATATATAAACTTGACCTCAGCGGAATGTGATTTCTGTCCAAATGTGGGTGTTTTTATATAGATTTGGATTTAGATTTTAACTCAGATTTTAAAATCTTGGCAAAAATCCACCCTAAAAATAGATGAACGACATAATTAGGGGGCGCTCGCAAACTCGCTTAAAATCTAAAGAAAATCTTATATCTTAAAATCTTGGTAAAAATCATATAAGGTGGGAAACTTTAGTAAAAATACTATAATCGTCATCAAAGACATTGTTTTTTTCGGGGAAGGGTTAGATTTAGCCTTTTCATGGTGCGGCGAGCCGTCAAGTTTAGGTTAAGGACATTCGCTCTCTATACCGCGAAGGAAAGGTGTGGCTGAGCCATTTTTTACCTCTAAAACCTTTAACTCCTTTGCGTCGACTTTTGAACGTCTTCAAAAGTGCGTTCCAGCAGATCATCGCGCAGCCGATTATTCACTTTTCACTATTCACTTCTCGCCTGCGAGAGTCTTCCCGAGAGTTTTTTTAGTGAATGCTTTGCTGTCTCATTCTTTTTGCGTATTTTTGCAACAGTATCTGGGCGCATCGACCCCATCATGAAGCCCGCCAATCGTTAGCCTATGAAGGAGAGGCTGCGATGAATCGTAACATCGACCACCCATGAGAAATAATGGAACTATGCAAAACAACGAATCAAATATAATCATCTACAACACACCCGATGGCAAAGCATCCGTTGCCCTTTACACCCGCGATGGCAAGGTGTGGCTGAACCAAAAACAGATTGCAGAACTTTTTGGGACCTCTGTTCCAAGTATTAGTATGCATATTGCCAACATATTGAAAGAGAGTGAGTTGGAAAAAGATTCAGTTATTAAGAAATACTTAACAACTGCCTCCGATGGCAAGCAGTATGATGTCATTTACTACTCCCTCGAAATGATTCTTGCCATTGGTTATCGTGTGCGAGGCGCCAGGGACATAAATAAAAAATGCCCCGTTAAAGGACGAGGCAACCTAGATGTCTTCACAACGGGAAAACCCTTATTGTGAATTGCTAACATAATTTGATGCAAAGGTAGGTACAAAAAATGAAACAAACAAATAAATCAAGATAAAAATGAAAAAAATCTTAGGACTTGACCTCGGAACTACTAGCATAGGATGGGCTTTAGTTAACGAAGCAGAAAGTGCGAGTGAGCAATCCTCAATCATAAGGCTTGGAGTCAGACTCATATCATTGGAGAACTTTACGCAATCCAATGGTAAGGATATAAAGATAAAGAAAGAAGATGCTTTTAGCAAAGGCATAGGCATCTCGACACGTGCTGCACGACGCTCGGCACGCTCTGCTCGAGTGAATGGAAGGCGTTATAAGCAACGTCGCGAGGAACTGAAGCGTGCGTTGCGTGAAGCTGGTTGGATAGCATCTGATACACTACTCTGTGAGGATGGAAAGAATACGACCTACGAGACATTAGCCCTGCGTGCAAAGGCTGTCAACGAAGAAATATCACTTGCAGAGCTGGCTCGCGTCCTACTTGCCATCAATAAAAAGCGTGGATACAAGAGCAACAGAAAACTAAAAGCTGGTGACGAAGGTGATGCTATCGATGGAATGAGCATCGCACGCCAACTTTGTGAAGAGCATTTAACGCCCGGCCAGTACGTAAACAGACTATATGAGTCGGGAAAGAAATACGTACCTCAGTTCTATCCCTCTGACCTTCGTGAAGAGTTCCGGAGCATCTGGAACAAGCAATGCCAATATCATGAAGAGATGAACAATGAACTGTTCGACCGTTTGCAAGGACGGGAAGAAAAAGCGACCTGGGCTATACTTGGTGAGGTATTTGGGTTGGTTGGTATCAAGCGAGAAGGAAAGCGTGACGAACAGAAGCGCGAGAACTACCGTTGGAGAGCAGAAGCTTTGGAAAAAGAAATAGATAGCGAGCGCCTTGCCATTGTGTTATCTCGTATAAATGCAGACATTGCTGCTGCAAGCGGTTATCTGGGTAGCATCAGCGATCGCAGCAAGGAACTCGTATTTAAACATCTGACCGTTGGACAATACCTCTATGATATTATCAGCATGGATCGTCATAAGAGTTTGAAACGCCGTGTCTTCTATCGTGAGGATTATATGGACGAGTTTGAGAAGATTTGGGAGACGCAGGTTAAGTATCATCCTAATGAGATGAGTCCAATTCTAAAGAAGCAGATTCGTAACAACTGCATATTCTTCCAGCGTGACCTCAAGAGCCAGAAGCATCTACTTGACTTCTGTACCTTCGAAAGTGAGGAAGTGGAGCAAGTTCGTGAGGATGGTACTACATGCCATTTCGTCAAAGGTCAGAAAGTCTGTCCCAAATCATCACCGCTCTTTCAAGAATTCCGTCTCTTGCAGATGCTCAACAATCTCGAGGTCATCGATCGTCGTGATTTCAGCAAGCGCTTGATTACAGAGAACGAGAGACAGATGTTGTATGCAGAACTCAGTCTGCGAGATAAGATGAAGAAAGGCGACATACTCAAATTGTTGAAGCTTTCTCCCAAAGCCTTTGACTTGAACTTTGACGAATTGAAAGGTAATGTCACACGTACCTCCATCTTTAAGAGAATTAATGCTACGATGCCCTTGACCGGACACGAGGAAGTCGATGATAAGACAAAGGCTGATTTATGCCTTCATACCGTTCGTGCTATCTACAAAATGATGGGATTTGAAGAAAATATCCTTGACTTTGATTCATCGTTACATGGACATGAACTCGAACAACAACCTTACTACCAACTTTGGCATCTGCTCTATTCATCCGATGGAAGAAACTTGAATGAGCATATTGCCAAGATATGTAAGTTTGAGGATGAGGAGTATGCAAAAGTTGTTGCCAAAGCCACATTTGAAGATGGTTATGCTAGTCTGTCGGCAAAAGCGTTGCGCCGAATTTTGCCCCACATGCAGGCTGGCCTTCAATATGACAAAGCTTGTCTTGCAGCTGGCTATAACCATAGTGAGCATTCTCTGACAAAGGAGGAGAACGACAAGCGTATTCTCCTTGACCATCTGCCAGCTTATCGCAGCGGAGCCTTGCGCAATCCAGTGGTCGATAAGGTGTTGGCTCAAGTAACCAATGTTGTCAATAATATCATTGATGTATATGGCCGTCCTGATGAGATACGCGTGGAGATGGCGCGTGAGATGAAGAAGAGTGCCAAGGAGAGACAGGGTATGGCTAATAGCATCAAGAAGAATACTGATAACACAGAGCGTATCAGAAAGTTGTTGCAGTCGCCTGAGTTTGGCATTCCTAACCCATCGCGCAATGATATTATACGTTGGCGTCTCTATGAGGAGTTGGAGGCAAATGGTTTCAAGACGTTGTATTCCGATACATACATACATCGGGATCAGGTTTTCAGTCGTGAATTCGATATCGAACATATCATTCCGCAGGCTCGCCTCTTTGACGATTCGTTTGCAAACAAGACACTCGAGCTGGTAAGTGTCAATGGCAAGAAAGGGGCGATGACGGCCTATGACTATATGGCTGACGCTTGTTCGCCTGAAGAACTTGATCAGTATGAGAAGAAGATTAACACGCTGTTGCGAGATGGTGCTATCTCTAAGGCCAAACACGACCATCTGCTTATGCGTATGGCTGATATTCCCGAGGATTTTATCCAACGTGACCTGCGTGAGACGCAGTACATCTGTCGTGCAGCCTCGCTTATGCTTGAACAGGTTGTACGTTCGGTTGTGGTCACTACGGGTACAATTACAGACCATCTGCGTCAGAAGTGGCAATTGGTGGATGTGATGAAGGAACTGAACATACCCCTTTATGATAGACTCGGCTTGGTACGTACTGACATCAATCGCGATCAACAGCCCGTACGCCGTATCGAGGGATGGACCAAACGTAGCGACAATCGTCATCATGCTATGGATGCTCTTACGGTTGCCTTTACAAAACGTAGCTTCATACAGTATCTCAATACGTTGAATGCAAACTATGAGAAGATTCGCAAGGAGCATCCACTTGAAGCCCCCATGCCTTTGGAACAGTTCCGAGCAGAGGCCCTTGCACATTTAAGAAAGTTGCTTATCTCCTCGCGTGTTAGTCAAAAGGTTGGAACACTCCATACCAACAAGGCCGATGGACGCCGTGAACTCACGCCAAGAGGCAAACTTCATGCAGAAACCTACTACCGCCGTATCATGCACGAAGGCAAAACGATGTTTGTTACCCGAAAGGAAATAAGTCCGGATCTGAAGATTGAAAAGGTCATCGACAAAGGCATTCGCGACATCCTTGTGGCAAGACTCGAAGAGTATGGCGGTGATCCCAAGAAGGCGTTTGTCAATCTAGAAGAAAATCCCATATGGTTGAACAAGGAAGCTGGCATTTGCTTGAAGAAGGTCACCACACAATCTGGCAAGGACAGTAACCCTATGAGTCTGCATGACAAGCGAGACAAGAATGGACATTTCGTGACTGATGCTGATGGCAACAGAATTCCTAATGACTTTGTGGCAGCAGATGGTAATCACCATATCGCTTTCTTTCGCGATACTAAGGGTAAACTGCATGAACATATAGTCAGTTTCTTCGAGGCTGTTGTACGTAAGAGTAATGGAATGGACGTTATTGACACCGAATTCAATAGCGAAAACGGTTGGAAATTCCTATTCTCATTACAACGAGGCGAATATGTGGTGTTCCCTGATGATGACTTTGCTCCGCATGAGCTTGACCTTACAGACGAAACTAACTTTGCAGAGGTTAGTCCACACTTGTTTACTGTACAAAAAATATCTTCGAAAGATTACAGTTTTCGCCACCATCTTGACCCAACAACAAATACCGATAAAGCATTGCGTGATGTCACGTGGAAACGTGTACAAAATATTACTTCATTGATGAATATTATTAAGGTTCGCATTGATTCCTTAGGACGCATTGTTTCTTTTACAGAATTAGATAATGATTAAGAAAACCCTTTGCTTCGGTACATCCGCATATCTTGGTGTACGAAACAATCAGTTGGTCATCAAGATACCAGAAGTGGAGTCGAACGACGGCTTTACTCCCGAATACAAGAAACTTAACGAGCGCACCATCCCGATAGAAGACATCGGGGTGGTGGTGCTCGACAACAAGCGCATCACCATCACCAGCGGAGCCATAGAGCAACTGCTGGCTAACAACTGTGCTGTAATCACATGCGATAGTAAGAGTATGCCTACAGGACTCATGCTACCACTTTCTTGTAATACCTTGCAGAGCGAGCGATTCCGTGACCAGATTAGTGCCTCTTTACCTCTGCGCAAACAACTTTGGGCACAGACCGTCAAGCAGAAGATACGCAACCAGCAATGGGTGCTCAGTCACTACACTACAGTTGAGACGAACTGTATGCGCGTGATGGCCAACGAGGTTCGTAGTGGCGATACCGACAATGTGGAGGGGAGGGCAGCGGCCTATTATTGGCGGCATCTTTTTCCCGACATCCCCGACTTTGTACGTGGCCGTGAAGGTGTCCCTCCCAACAACCTGCTCAATTATGGCTATGCCATCCTGCGTGCTGTAGTGGCTCGTTCGCTGGTGGGCAGTGGATTGCTTCCCACGCTTGGCATCCATCACCACAACCGTTATAATGCTTATTGTCTTGCTGATGATATCATGGAACCCTATCGCCCCTATGTGGACGAACTGGTGTTACAGATTATGCGCGAAGTGGACGACTACTGCGAACTGACCAAAGACATCAAGGCATCGCTGCTCACCATTCCCACCCTCGACGTGCAGATAGACGGCAAGCAGAGTCCACTCATGGTGGCTTGTCGGCAAACGACTGCAAGTCTCTATAAGTGTTTTGCTGGCGAGGCAAGCAGCATCAGCTACCCCTCACGATAAAAATGTTTGGACGTCTTAGCGAATACCGAGTTATGTGGATTCTTGTATTCTTTGACTTGCCAACAGAAACCAAGAAGGACAAGAAGGCATACCAGAACTTCCGCAAAAACTTGCAGAAGGATGGATTCACCATGTTTCAGTTCAGCATCTACGTTCGCCATTGTGCCAGTCGTGAGAATATGGACGTTCATATCAAACGCGTCCACTCCTTTCTGCCTGAGTTCGGGAAGGTTGGTGTACTAACCATTACTGATAAACAATTTGGCGACATTCAACTCTTCTATGGCAAGAAACCGCAGAAGCCCAACGCACC
>JAKSLO010000101.1 GCA_024401185.1 Bacteroidaceae bacterium
AATTTCTTTTATGATGCTTCGTTCATCCTACGGTCTGCCCTCGGGGATGACACGCTTTGCTTACGTCTGGCTTACGTAAAAACACGTAAGCCAGACGTAAGCCAATTGTGCGCACACAGAGTGCTGGTTGAAGGCTAATTGGAGGCAAAACGAAGGAAAACGGCATTGTTTTTCCGTCTGCAAAGACACAAAAACGATATCCGTTTGGTAAATATTTTCCTTGTATCAGTTGGATTGGCGAGCCTTTGAGGCGTTGACGAGATACACGCCAAAGAAGACAAGGAAAACGGCAATAAAATGGTAGAGGGTGAGCACGCCAAGCCCTAAAAGCACCGACACGGAGCAAGCCACAATAGGCTGCACATAATTGTACATGGCGATGATGGTGGGACGGAGAATCTGCTGTGCGGTAGTGGCGAACAGGAAACTAAGAAAGGTGCCACCAAGAACCACAAAAGCCGTCTCATAACAAGTGGTGGCAGACAGGCCAGCCCAGTCTAACTCGAGCAAATAGGGCATGCAGAAAGGCAATATGACAGTGGCTGCCGAGAGCATCATCCACTTTTGGCAGGTGATGGGAGAATGGCGGGCAATGACCTTCTTGAAGGCCGTGAGATAGAAGGCATAAGAGAGCTGTCCGCCCACACACATGACATCGCCCAACAGCACACCCCCTATCGAACCACCGGCAGAGGACAGGATGAGGGTGGTGGCTCCGAGGCATCCCAAGAGTACACCCGAGAGTTTCTTCCACGTGACAGGCTCCTTGAGTATCAGGGCAGCCAGCACCATGGTAATGATGGGCATGGTGGTAGTCATTATCGAAGCATTGAGTGGCGAGGTGATGCTAAGGCCAATGATGTAGTTGCACTGGTTGAAGACAATGGCAAACAAGCCAGCGCCAAACAGCCAGAGTACCTCACGCGCCGTCATAGGAACCTCGTCCTTACACGATGTCGTCTTGCGGCGATTGATGATGGAGCTGACAATACTTGCCAGCCAGAAGCAGATGCTTCCGCCCAGCACACGAATGCCCACCATAGGAAACCCACCTATGCCATTGGCCATGGCATCCTTGCCCAAGGGGGCCATCAAGCCCCACATGACAGATGCGCCAGCCATATAAAGATGACCTTTTAAGACTCTGTTATCCAAAGTTGCCTATTTCTTCTTTTCTTTTATCTTAATCATGCGACGTTCCACATCGCCCGACCAGTAGCCTACACGCATGTGATTCTCTACGTCAAACAACACGCCATAGCCTTCGCGGACATCATTCGCATACGTGCCAAACCATATCTCGCCCGTGGCATAGTAGTAAATGCCGTAGCCATGACGCTTGTTGTCGTAGGCCTCGCCCACATACTGGTCACCGTTGAGGTATCGCATGGACACAAAGGAATAATCAAGACGGTCGGGATACTCGTCACCATCTAAGACATGGCCCATAAGACCTTTCGTGCCATCATACACATACTCTAACCGGCCAGACGTCATGCTATAGATGGCATAGAAATCAGGCCCTCCCACCGTGGCTTGGCCACCCGCCAGCTTGATGGTGATAAGTGGTGTTCCGGCACGAAATGCACCCGTAATCTGAGAGCCATCGTTGTTTACGAACATACCATATCCGTACAACCGCCCCATGTCATCAATCTGTCCGATGTACTGCCCGGTGGTGGTGGTGATGGTGGTTGAGGGATTGTTTTCGATGCAGTCAAGATAGATTTCCTGATAGATATCAGGCACCTCGATATACTTCTGCATGGGCGTAGTCTGCGCAAATGCCATAAGAGGTAGCATGAGGAGAAGAGAGAATATGACTCGTTTCATACTTCTGTTTACTTTTCGATAAGTACCACCGCATAGGCAGAGATGCCTTCGCGGCGACCAGTAAAACCAAGTTTCTCGGTAGTGGTGGCTTTAATGCTCACGGCATCCTCGTCAACGCCCATCACCTGCGCAATGACCTGTTGCATGGTGGGAATGTGCGGATTGAGCTTTGGAGCCTCGGCACACACCGTACAGTCGATGTTGCCCACGCGGTATCCCTTAGTGGCAATCAACTCTACCGTCTTTCGAAGCAGCACCTTGCTGTCAATGCCCTTGAAGTCGCTACTTGTATCAGGAAAATGGTAGCCAATATCGCGCATATTGGCTGCACCGAGCAAAGCATCGCATATAGCGTGCAAAAGGACATCAGCATCGCTGTGTCCCAGTAAGCCCATTGGGTGCTCAAGCTTGATGCCACCCAACCATAACTCACGACCTTCGACCAACTGGTGAACGTCGTAACCCATTCCTACTCGTATCATTTGGTTATCTTCTTCTTGTATTGAAAAGTTCGGTCAAGCCATCGAGGTCAAAGCCCAGCGTGAAACGCATGGTTTGGTCAAGTGGATTGGTCTGACTGGTACTGAACACGTATGCAGCATCGATGCTGAAAATATTCATCTTGAAACCGGCACCAGCAGTAAAGTACTTACGATTACCCTTGTTTTCGGCCTCGTGATGGTAGCCGGCACGCAGGCTGAAACGGTCGTTGTAGGTATATTCCATACCTAAGCTCCACTGCACCTCCTGCATCTCCTCCTTGAAGCCATTAGGCGCATCGCCCAGACTCTTGAAGATGCCCGAGATGGGAGAGATGTCATAATACTCGCGCTGCACACGGTCGGTATAGTCCTCATCGCTCTCCCCCTCATTCTGCTTGGGATAGGTAGGCACGAGCAACTTGTTCACGTCAGCAGAAACAGAGAAGCGGTTGTACTCGTTGAAGGGGATGGTAAGGCACGCACCCAGACGCAGGTTGGTGGGGATGAACTCTGCATTGTCATCACCTCCGTAGGAGATCTTGGAACCAATGTTGTTGACATTGAGACCCCATGAGAAGCTGCATTCACGGTTGCCCATCATAAAATAGCCATTGCGATACATGGCAATGTCGGCGGCAAATGCCTTGCCTGCACTCGACTCGGCCGTGTAATCGTAGGTAATATCGCTGTAGATGAAGCGCAGAGCCACACCCATAGAGAAGCACTCGCTCAGCATACGGCTATAGCCAAGGTCGAACGAGAATTCATAGGGACGGATGCTCATGGCATCGGCAGCCTCGCTCAGAAACACCTCACCCAATGAGAAATAACGCAAGGATGAACTCAGGGAAGAGTAGTCGCCAATGCGATAGAAACCGGCAAGATTAGCCAGATTGATGTCGCTGACCAACTTACGGAGCCAAGGTGTGTAACTGGCAGAGACACCAGCACGCGCGATATTGAAGGGATACTTGGCAGGGTTCCAGTACTGCGAGTTAGCATCGGCCTCGGTAGCCACACCCACATCACCCATTGCACCAGCACGGGCATCGGGAGCAATGGCCAGTGAGGTAACGCCAAAGTTCACCGGGTTGAACATATTCTTCTTGTCCTGCGCACCTGCAACGAGCGTAAAGGCACTCATCAACATGGAAAGTATCGTTTTCTTACAGTTTATTTTCATACAAGTCTATTTAATAACTATGCATATAACGAGCAAATCTACTTTTTATTGTGCACAGCATCTTTTTTAACATTTGTGTTAAGAACCGTGAAGGCCGAAGTCAATTGTGAATTGCAAAAAGCTTCTACCTTACTATCAACTTCTGCGTCTTGCTCACCCACTTGGTATCCTCGCAACGTATAGAGGCCCGGTAGAGATAGACACCCGGACTGATGCGTCCATAGCCTCCACCCACCGAGAGGTTCCAGGGAACCACAAACGCACCCGTAATACTGTTGGCATGACCTTCCGACATCCACAGGCGTCGGCCAGAGAAGTCAAAGACCTCCACCATAGCCTTAATATCACTACCCGGCAAATCGCAAGTGACAAAGAAGTTGGTATGTGTGACAGCCGGATTGGGGGAAGCAACAAGATGCACGATGCTGGGTTCAAAATTGGGGTCGACTGTGAAATCGAGCATCGACACGCTGGAGTTGTTCAGCAAGTCCCAGGCTCGCAAGGAGAGGGTGTGAGCACCAGCGGGCAACTTAGGTATGACAAAGCCAAGCGAACCCTGCTTGTAGTTGCCAAACTCGGGAACGTAGTAATCGTTGAGTACGTAGGTCCAGTCGGGGTTGTCATCTACCGAGAGCACGATATCATGACCTATTCCGTTACCAGTGACATTGATGCCATTCTCGTCGGAAAGCACAGCCGACAGGTAAGGAGTGGAGTTCACCACACCACCCGGCTCTCCATTCAGAGCCAACAGAATCTCGGGACCCTCGGTATCATCGGTATCAAAGGCACCACCCACAAGGAAGTCCTCATAATAGCCATTAGCCTCAACGTCAAGTGAATCATTGATGGCATAAAGTACTACGCGACCGGCACCATTGCTGTACTTGATGTCCTTGGGAACCACACAATACAACTCGAACCTGCCGTTGCGAACGGAGTCCTGACCCGTGTAAAGCACCGAACTGCGGTCGGTATAGACAAAGGGTTCGGAAAGGGTATTGTCATTCATATTGCAGGTAATAGTATCCTTGGCATCATAGATGCGGGCGGTAACTACGCCATTGAAGTCGTTCATCTCTGCCCCATTCTCGTCAAGCAAGCTGCCCGACAGGCGGATGGGCATTCCGGCACGTATTACCTCGACAGCCTTGTTCGTGGTGACATCGGTAATGGCATCCAGACGAACACGATTGAGCGGAGCACCAATAATGAGGGCAGGGTCACCAAGCAAAGCATACTGGAGCTTGTTTTCATAATTAACCCTCTCTGTGCCTATCTGCAACATCTTTGCCGTACGCAACGCATCGCCCAGGCGTAAACGTCGCCCATTCTCGTCATGTGCAAACAGTTGCTCGGAGAAGTCGTCGTTGAGACTGGCATTATTGCTGGCATAGACAGTTCGCGTGGTACCCACAAAGGCTAAAGCACCACCTCCCTCATTAAGTACAGCCTGTTTGCCCAAGTTCTCCTTGGTGCCGTCAAATGGCATCACGTCACAAGCTGCAGTAAACCACAAAGGCAGACGCGAGCCCTTGAACTCTTCAAAATTGGAGAGGTTCCACACAGCCTCGTGACTCAGCACATAAGGAGCACCATGCCCTGTGTAATTCATTACCATCACTCCGTCCCCAAGCTGCTTCTTCATGAGGGCTGTCACTTCGGGATAGGTATTTGAAGAGAGTGTGCTGACACGGGTAAAAGCATCCCACATCACCTTCTTCACCTCGAGTTCGGGATTATGCTCAATGATATTCTCGGCCACACGGTCACAATAGGTCATGTGACTGTTGTTGTCACCATCGTCGCCCAGCATCATCACTACGTTCTTCCAAGCGCCTGCATTGCGGTTGGAAATGTAGTCGATAACCTTGTCAACCATGACTTTGGCATCCGTGGCCGTACTAACAGGGAAACGACCAATGCCTAGGTCACTCTTCTCATGAACAAGATTACCACCCTCGCCATCGTCAAGCAATCCGAAGTAATCTTCCATGACATAGCTCTTGGTGTCGCTGAACGAGTTCTCACTTTCGAAACAAAGCAGATAATCCTCTGGTTTGCAGCGACTCATGCTTTGCGTCAGCATACGGTTGTCGAATGAACAATCGCCAAACAGCAAAAGATAACGAGGCATCACTTTCTCATCACCATCAGCACGGTCGTAGAGCATCTTCATCAGTCGGCGATAGGCTGTTGCATCGGGAGTTCCACTTGAGAACTCATTGTATATCTCATCTGCCCTGACAACGGCCACACGAAGACCGTCAATAGCGCGATGTGCCTGGGCCAAACGCTCTGCCTCAGCCCAGAGCTTTCCACTCTGGGGAATGATGATGACCATGTCGAGTGAATCGAGCGCATGCAAGTTCTGGTTGGACACGCTGCCTACCACGGTAGGCTGAGGATAACTATAGTTAATGTTAAAACAAACAAAACGTTCTGCCTTTCCCTTTTCAGCAAAGCCAACGGCACTACCCTCTCCAGAGAGGCTTACAGGACGGAACTTAAGCTTATTATCGGAAAGCACTCCTTTTACCAGGCGGCAGGGTGTACCGGGTGTGCCTATCTGCATCACCTCTGTCCATTCGTTCATGCCACTCACACAAACGGGCTTACCGACAAAGTCCTGGTTATCAAACGCAACATAGCTATCGCCAGGGTTAATGGCCCTTAAATAATGCAAGGCAAGATAGTCAAGATGAGCCTCGTTTCCTTGTGTGGAACTGATCTTGACCGTCCACTCCTTACCCGTCTTGCAAGAAGAGACGTCAAAAGTCTTTGAGTTGGATGTACCGCAAACGTATTGAACCGTACTTCCCAAGTCAAACCCTCCAACTGACTGCCCATTTACCTGTGCAGACATCTTAGTCATAGTGCTTGCACCAGCCGTAAAGGCAATGGTCAAGCGTTCGTTACTTACCGAATTGGCAGGGGTGGTCAGTTTATAAGTACGACTGCCCACAGACGAGAAATTCGCACTCTCAAACAGATTACGTCCTAACTGTCCATAACCATATTCATCCTTCTCATAGAGAAGATGGTCAGTAAAACTATCCACAAAAGCGCCTTCTACTCCCTGCGAATAATCAACCACCTCCATTTTACTGGGGGCATCTTCTTCCGTCAGGAAATAATACGAAGCCCTGGCATAGGGATTGAAGATGCGCGTGTCGCCATCCCAATACACAAGTCCGTTGCCCCAGAAAAGCCATGTATCCTTATTAGACTGGTAAAGAGCTACTTCTTGCAAATCGTCGTATTCGTCTTCCGGATTGGAGACTTCCGACAATCGGTAACCTCCATGCCCATAAAGATGTACATTATCGGGATTCTTGAAACCCATCTTCAGCAAAGCAGAACGGGTAAGGCGGTACATACCGTCCTCCTTTATGCTTATCTTTACCCACTTGCCTTCCGAGAGTTTACTCTTTCTCGTATATCTTTCTGATTTTTTCTGCCTCTCAGCCAATGATGATGCAGAAGAAACTCCACCCCGTGTATTTGCACTCACCAAACGGCGCATACCGCCTTGCTTCTCAACGGCCTCTATCTCCATCTTGGCGCTCAGCAACTTCAGATACTTTCCATCGCGCTTCACTACAGGCAAGAAGGTCACATCGAGCATGCCCTTGCCACGACTAACACCTACAAAAGTACGGATATTCAAATCGTAAGACACACTCTCCTCCCATTTCATCATACGCAGCGACTCGCTCTTGCTCATCTCTTTCCATTCAGGATAAAGCAATCGCACACGGTAGTCATGCTCACGATAGTCGCTCTCCAACGGAATGACTTCCGTGTAGCAGGGCATCACGCTATCGAGCGACAGAACATCCCAATCGATATAAAAGATGTCATGACCAGCCTTAGCACCCTGTGAGACACAGCATGCAAAAACAAAGGATAATATGTAGAATAGTTTTCTCACTTTACATTAAATTCCAAAACTTTACGGTCTTCAAAATAACCGGTAAGATGATCTTCGATATGAACGGGTCCTACACCTGCGGGAGTACCTGTATAGATCAGATCACCTGTTTTCAGCGTGAAGAACTGACTAATGTAACTTACCAAGCGTGTCACAGAGTGAATCATGTCGGCACTATGTCCCTGCTGAACCGTCTTGCCATTGATATCAAGATGGAAATGGATATCCTGCAGGTCTTCTACTACGTCGAGGGGAATCCATTCACCAATGGCCGCACTTCCGTCAAAGCCCTTGCAGATATCCCAAGGCA
Source organism: Bacteroidaceae bacterium (assembly GCA_024401185.1). Classification (GTDB taxonomy): domain Bacteria; phylum Bacteroidota; class Bacteroidia; order Bacteroidales; family Bacteroidaceae; genus Physcousia. The sequence goes on from JAKSLO010000101.1 coordinate 7,743, forward strand.
TACCCTTCTGCGCAAGCTGTCGTTGTAAATCACGAGCTGTGAAATCGATGCCCACCGTAACGGCATCTATGTAACGATGTACCCAGCGCTCCGGAATGCTTCGTCCCATGTGCCCTACCCTTACCACAAGCTCTGTCTCATATTCACATTGCTGTGTATAGGCAGGAAGGAAGAAAGGATTACCTGGGCGCAACAAGGCTGTGTCGCACTTCGTAAAGATGACAGGCTTACCGGTAATGTCTGAAAGCGGACGCTCCTCAGCATTCTCCATCTGCTCAATCTCTTTATTATATAACGTATGAGCCAACTCTTTATTGTGCTCACGATAGTTCATTCCTACAGCAAAAATCTTCATAACAGTATGAAAGTTTATAATTATGCAAAGATACTCATTTTTTACGAAACTTTTCCAAACAAGGCAAAAAAAAAGAATCAGCAAGCAAATGCTTGCCGATTCTGTATGTATTCTGCCTGTCAAGCTACTGAACTTGACAACATTGAGCATCAAATTACTCAGCCTTCAGAGTGAAGCGCTTGAAGTCGGTGATGGTGAGCTCCTTGTCGATAGACTTGAGGTAGCTCTCCACGGTGAACTGCTTGTCCCAGATGTACTCCTGAGAGAGCAGACAGTTCTCCTTCAAGAACTTGTTCAGACGACCCTTAGCGATGTTCTGAATCTGAGCCTCGTTGAGGTTAGCAGCCTTCTCAGCACCTACAGTAGCAATGATCTCCTTAACCTTAGCTACGTCCTCAGCGGTGATCCAACCCTTGGTCTGGTTGCTCTCCATGTGCTCCTCAGAGTCGAAGTGAGCAGGATTGAAGCCAGCCTTCTTGATAGCAGCCTCAACTGCCTTCTGAACCAACTCAGTCTTGGTCTTTTCGATAGCAACAGCTACCTCGTTGTCCTTAACTGACTGTGCTACACCACTCTCGTCGATAGCCACAGGAGCAGCAGAAGCAATCTGCATAGCAATATTCTTACCAACGGTCTCATCCTCTACAGCCTTGCTGAGGTTCAGCATAGTACACAGACCGTTACGGTTCATGTGGTTGTAGATAGCGATGTTCTCACCCTCGATAACCTGATAGCCGTCAAGCTCCATCTTCTCACCAGTGATACCACTCTGGTTGGTCACAGCATCAGCGATGGTAACGCCGTCCAGAGTAAGAGCCTTAACCTCATCCAGAGTCTTGCACTTTGCAGCAACGGCAGCGTCAAGAATCTTCTTGGTAAGAGCTACGAAATCAGCATTGTTTGCTACGAAGTCGGTCTCACACTTAAGAGCGATGATAGCACCAAAGCCATTCTCAGCCTTAACGAGTACACAACCCTCAGCAGCCTCACGGTCGCTACGCTTTGCAGCAACGGCAGCACCCTTCTTGCGGAGGAATGCTACTGCACCGTCCATATCTTCAGACTCAGCAAGAGCCTTCTTACAATCAGCCAAGCCAGCACCGGTCATCTCACGGAGCTTCTTGATCTCAGTCATTGTAAATTCCATTGTAGTACGAATTTTATAAGTTGTTATAAAATACCAACGAGTCAGCACAAAATTATGTTGACTCGTCGGCTTTATGAATTGTTTAATTTAACTCAGCGGAGAGCAACAAATTACTCAGCAGCGGGAGCTTCAGCCTTGGGAGCACGACGCTTCTTGGGAGCCTCAGCAGCCTCCTCGCCATCCTCACCTTCGCCAGCAGCCTCTGTATCAACACGCTCAGCCTTACGCTCCTCCAAACCTTCAGCGATAGCCTGGCAGCAAGCACCGAGGATAACCTCAACGCTCTTGCTAGCATCGTCGTTAGCGGGGATTACGAAGTCGATGTTGTCGGGGTTTGAGTTGGTATCAACGATAGCAAATACGGGGATACCCAGACGGTTAGCCTCTGCCACAGCAATGTGCTCCTTCATTACGTCAACAACGAACAATGCTGAAGGAAGACGATTCAGGTCAGCGATAGAACCGAGGTTCTTCTCCAACTTAGCACGCTGACGATTGATCTGCAACATCTCACGCTTTGAAAGGTTGCTGAAAGTACCGTCCTGAGTCATCTTGTCGATGGCAGCCATCTTCTTCACAGCCTTGCGGATGGTGGGGAAGTTGGTCAACATACCACCAGCCCAACGCTCGTTAACATAAGGCATGTTTACGCTGGAAGCCTTGTCAGCTACAGCCTGCTTAGCCTGCTTCTTGGTAGCTACGAAGAGAATCTTCTTACCGCTCTTAGCAATCTGCTTCAAGGCCTCAGCAGCCTCGTCAACCTTAGCTACGGTCTTGTGCAAGTCGATGATATGAATACCATTGCGCTCCATGAAGATATAGGGAGCCATTGCAGGATTCCACTTTCTCTTGAGGTGACCGAAGTGGCAGCCAGCCTCCAACAGGGTGTCAAAATTTGTTCTAGACATTTTAATTTCTTTTTGAATTGTTTGTTTACTTTCTTTTTAATTCTTTTGTGGAGTCGCTATCCGACTCTCACGGTTTTGTTAGAATCAACCGGCGAGTAGTCTATACTTTACTTGTCTGCAAGTTTGGAACCTCTCGGCCCCACACCTTATACATAATATTAATGTATAGAATCTCGCTGGTTTAGATGCTAAACAATTTTTCGATTTCGGTTCATCAAGCTTGTCATCACGCTACACACATTGTAAAGTACAAAGGCACATTGCAAATGATGCATTGCAAATGACACGCTGCAAATGATTAACGCTTGCTGAACTGGAATCTACGACGTGCCTTGGGCTGACCGGGCTTCTT
>JAKSLO010000102.1 GCA_024401185.1 Bacteroidaceae bacterium
ATTAACGCTTGCTGAACTGGAATCTACGACGTGCCTTGGGCTGACCGGGCTTCTTACGCTCAACCTCACGGCTATCACGAGTCATGAAGCCTTCTGAACGCAATGCCTTCTTATCGTCAGCGTTAATCTTTACCAAAGCGCGAGCAATAGCCAAACGCAAAGCCTGTGACTGGCCAGTGTAACCACCACCTGCCAAAACTGCCTTGATATCGTACTTCTCAACTGCTTCAAGCTTTGCCAGAGGCTGCTTTACCACATACTGAAGAATATCACTTGGGAAGTAGTCAGCTAAATCTCTCTTGTTGATGGTGATCTTACCAGTACCCTCGGTTACATAAACACGAGCCACGGCGCTCTTACGGCGACCCAATGCATTAACTGTTTCCATTGTCGTCACTTGTTATTTGTAGAGGTTAATATCGATAGTTTTGGGACTCTGAGCTTCCTGCTTGTGCTCTGCACCTGCATAGATGTAGAGGTTGGTCAACAAGCGGTCTGCCAACTTGTTCTTGGGAAGCATACCTTTTACAGCCTTGCGAACGAGCTTCTCTGCACCGTTGGGACGAGCAAGAATCTCAGCTGCAGTCTGCTGCTTCTGACCACCAGGATAACCACTGTAAGTGATGTAAACCTTGTCGGTCATCTTCTTACCAGTGATCTGAATCTTGCTGGCATTGATAATAATCACGTTGTCGCCGGTATCAGCATTGGGAGTGAAAGTAGGCTTGTACTTACCACGGAGGATCTTAGCAACCTTACTTGCCAAGCGACCCAACACCTGATCGGTAGCATCAACCACAACCCACTCTTTCTGAGCTTGTGCACGGTTGACAGAAATGGTCTTGTAGCTTAGAGTTTCCATTTTCTTCTACTGTTTTTTAATTGTTATTAATAATTTTACATTCTGCTTGAGGCACTTTTCGCTGCGATTCACTAACCACACATCCGTTCTCTCTTGAACGGACAATGCTATTAATACACAGTGTGTGAGCTATTTACGCGTTCCACATGCACATAACCGCATCATCTCAGTCCTCAACGCGGGTGCAAAGGTACGACTTTTTCCCGAAACGACCAAACTTTTTAGCGTTTATTTACAAACAACAAGGCGACGAGACAAATGCCTCGTCGCCTATGATTATCAAGTTTATAACTGCACAGCCGCATTCTTACAGCACGAGTCAGTCATGCCTCGCACAGCCAATGAATGCAAGCCGTCAGTTTAGAACATCTTGTCGGGGTACTGACCGTCGGCGTGCAACTTGGCCAACTTTGCCACTACATCGGGACGATCCTCGGGGTAGGTAACGCCAAACCACTTGGAAGTGGTAGGAAGAACCTCACAAGTTGCATCGCCACGCTTGATGAGGGTATCCACCATCAAGGGTATGAAGAACTCGCTCTTCAGGTTCTCGATGTTCTTAGGATCTGAGAGGAACTGCTTGAAGTACTCCTCGCTATACTCGAAATAGTCGGGAGTGAAGCCCCAGAAGTTCATTGAGCAAGGTGTGTTGTCGGGAATGCTTACCCACTGCTCGTTCTCATCGAGATACTGCACCACACCGTCGCGACGCTCAATCTTGGTACGCTCAACCACAGAGGTAAGGTGATGTGTCTGCTCATCGTTCTCGCAGATGCCACGGCTCACGGTACCGCTCTCGCTCAAGGTATTGCTAACGCTGAAACCAACCATAGCATACTTGCCCTTGCTACCCTCGGGAAGCTCTGAGAGGAACTTGCCCATTACCATGAAGGCATCACGATCGTAGAAGTCATCGCAGTTGAGCACAGCAAAGGGCTCCTTGATGACATCCTTACCCATCAGCACGGCATGGTTGGTACCCCAAGGCTTCTGACGACCTTCGGGAACAGCAAAACCTTCGGGCAGAGAATCAAGTGCCTGGAAGCAAAGCTCGCAGGGAACCTGGCCTTCGTACTTTGCAAGAATCTGAGTGCGGAACTGCTCCTCAAAGTCCTTACGAATTACCCAGACAATCTTGCCGAAGCCAGCCTGAATAGCATCATAAATGCTATAATCCATAATGCTCTGTCCCTGAGGACCTAATGTGTCGAGCTGCTTCAAACCACCATAACGGCTTCCCATACCAGCAGCCAAAAGGAAAAGTGTAGGTTTCATATTTATTTAACTTAAAATTATGTATTTTGATTATATCGCTCACAAAATTAAGAAAAATTTGTGATACGAACAATATCAAAAGCAATATTTTTTTGTAGAGACACAGCAATTTGCCCGAAAAGCATTATTGCCATCAATCCTCATCATCAAATTCGAATATGGGCATGTCGCTGATAAACTGAGGCACATCGGCCGACTCAGAGGCAAAAGCATCGAGCGAACGACGGTCCTTCTTGGTAGGACGTCCAGTTCCACGGGCACGATCCACGAATCCGCTTATCTTCGACATTTCGAGCAACTCGTACTGTTCGGGCGAGGTGACATTCTCAAGCACCTCAGGAATAAGCTTGGCGCCCACCCTGTTCTCAATGGCCTGAAGTATCTTGAAAGAATACGTGATAGGCGGTTTGCGCACATTGATAATATCGCCCACACGCACCATGCGGCTGGGCTTCAACTGTGCCCCGCGTAAAGTCACCTGCCCCTTTTTACAGGCCTGCGAGGCAATGGAACGCGTCTTGAAGATGCGGGCTGCCCAAAGCCACTTATCCACACGGGCTTCCTTGTTAGCCGTCAGCACCTTGGCAGGGACGTTTGAAGGTGTGTTATTTTCCATTATAGTGATTCATTGCGAAAGGCATACCGCTGAGGCAGAAAGCCTTGATGGCCTCTACTGCAACTGGCGCTTTCTCATCGATAATCTTATTATCTTCTGCGCTGAACTTTCCCAGCACGAAATCCACCTGCATGCCCTTGGGGAAGTCATTGCCTATGCCGAACTTCAGCCTGTTGTAGCCTTCGGTGCTCAGCATCTGGGCAATATGCTTCAACCCATTGTGACCACCGGCACTACCATTCTGCTTCATGCGGATGGCACCCACGGGAAGGCTCAAATCATCCACCACAATAAGGATATTCTGCAGTTCTATCTTTTCTTGCTGCATCCAGTAGCGAACAGCGTTTCCGCTCAGATTCATATAGGTGCTGGGCTTAAGCAGGACGAGCTCGGCATTTTTCACACGTGTCTTGGCCACAAAGCCATAACGCTTGTCCTGAAACGTGGCACCTTGTGCCTCTGCCAAAGCATCGACCACACGAAAACCGATGTTGTGACGCGTTCCATCATATTCGTCACCAATATTTCCCAAACCAACAATAAGATACTTCATTATGTTTTCTTTGTTTATCTGACAATCTTCAGAACCACTCTCTACCCTCTTACGGCGAAAGAACGACAGAATATTCATCCTAAATAGTTCCCGAATAAGACTTCACTGTTAAGTAAATGATCAAAATTATTTTTATAATGACTAAGCAAGTGACTCGAGTATTATCTTGTACTACCTTTGGCGCATCTTTGGCTTTCATTTTCAGTCATGTAGCCCGCTACACTCCTTCAATTGAAATCCAAACCTGCATCCAAATTTAGCACAATCTAATATAAACCTAATTATGATCACTTACTTACCTAAAAAAGAGAACGGGCGACAGTTTCCCATCGCCCATCCCTATATTCATGTTCCGCAAGAATTTGTGGATTACTTCTTTGCAGCGGCAGCAGCAGAAGCAGCAGCACGGGTCATACGAACCTGGCAAACTACAACACTTGCGGGGGTGATCAACTCAAGACCCTCGAAGCTGAGCTCAGCTACCTTGATTACCTTACCAAGACCGAGGTTGGTAACGTCGATGTTCAATACCTCAGGAATCTGGCCATAAGGAGCACGTACCTTCAACTTACGTACGCTTGCAGCCAGCTTACCACCGGCCTTAACACCCTCTGCCAAACCATTCAGCTTGATGGGCACCTCCATGATGATGGGCTTGGTCTCGTTGATTTCGTAGAAGTCAACGTGCAGCACGTTGTCCTTTACGGGGTGGAACTGAATCTCGCGCATAACAGCCTTGCGAGCAACGCCGTCGATGTCAAGGTTCACGCTGTAGATATGGGGTGAATAAATAAGGTTACGCAACTCGTCATTGCTGCATGCAAAGCTCTCTGCTACGGGCAGACCATCCTCGCCACGCTTCTCACCATAGATGTTGCAGGGAACCATGTTCTGCTTGCGCAACTCGCGAGCAGCCTTCTTACCGCCAGCTACACGTGCGGTACCTTTTACGTCAATACTCTTCATTTTCTTTAATTTAATGTGTTACTCTAATTAAGTTTTCTCTTTGCTTAATTTGCCATCACACGGGGAGATGTGCTCAAAAGCGGGTGCAAAGGTACGAATTATTTTTCAAACACCGAAATTTTTATCCCAAAAAACGACTTCGGCCATCAAAACTTCAACAGTAAAGCACAAAATACTATCGCCAGCATAGGTTATACGAAGGTATTTTTCTTATCGCTCAGCAGAAAATGCGAGTCGAGGGCTATACCAATCGTTGAAGAGTTAGTGTTCGAGTTGCAGTCCGTTTCGAAAGCGATCAACCATCCGCACTTGAACCACGAAACTTGCAGACACTACCACCTACAGAAGTCCACCTGCATTTTGTTCTTCAAAGAGAACATAGTGCCTTCTCCTTTCACTCCAGTTTCACACAATTGGCTTACGTCTGGCTTACGTCAAAACACGTAAGCCAGACGTAAGCCAATTGTGTGAAAGTAAGGTGCACCTAAGAACAACGCAGATGTAGGAGAGAGTATCTTGCAGATGCGGGCATCTCGACCGTAGAATGTAACAAAAACAGCCAAAAAGAAGAGTCGTTACCATAAAAGGTTCACACCACAAATCGCACAAGATAATACTTGAGTCACTTGCTTAGCCATTATAAAAATAATTTTGATCACTTACTTATCATCACTTAACAGGTATGGCATGGACCATCGTTCGGAATAATCAAAAAGCGCAGAGCCACAGAGATTCCCCTATTCTTAAAAGGAAATACCCTGTGCCTCTGCGCCCTTGTGCTTGGAAACAACCCCGCGCAGCCTTAGCTATGCACTATGAATTGCGAAATTTGCGAGCTTAAAACTCCACGTCGATATGAATATCCTTATCGGACGCAGGACGAGGTTCGGCTTTGCCTTGCTGCTCTTCCACGAAACTGATGGCTTCATTCAGAGCATCAAGCACCTTGTCGAAGTCTTCACGATAGAGAAACAGCTTGTGCTTCTCGAAAGTTACCTGTGGGTTATCCTCACTACCCGACACCAGTTTTTTACTCTCGGTCAGCGCAAGGTAATACTCACCATTACGACTCTCTTTCACATCCACATAGTAGATACGCTTTCCTGCCTTGACAGCACGCGAGAAAGGTATGTTGCCATCAAAACGGTCAATTTGTTTCTTTTCCTCTTCCATTGTCTTGCTCATTTGCATTTTGCGACCTCAAAATTGGGCATAAATTTTGAAATAACAAAAGAAAAAAAAGAAAAAGTGCTATTCTTTTATAAAAAATGTGTAATTTTGCCAGTCTTTTAGAGAAAAGAGAATATATGGTAAACAGAGAATTGATACGATTGAAGACAGTTCAGATTGTCTATTCCTACTACGTGAACGGTTCGGATAAGTTAGGAGAAAAGGGCATCAGCACCAGCGAGAAGGAGCTGTTTTTCAGTCTTGACAAGGCTTACGAGCTGTATCACGGCATGCTGGCATTGCTGCTCGAGATACGCCGTGTGGCCATTGAGGATTTTGAGCAGAAGAAACTGCGCAACCGTCAGTTAGGCAAGAATGAAGTCGTTGACAACCGTTTCGTCAACAACCGCCTTTTGCAAATCATTTCAGAGAACGAGCAATTACGCGAGTTTCGTGAGAAGAACAACCAGTTCTGGATTGAAGATGAAGCCATGGCAAGAAACATCTTCAACCAGTTCACGCAAACCAGCGATTACGAAACGTACCTTAAGGGTGAGGACAACTTCGAGAACGATGCAGAGGCCATACGCCGACTCTACCGTACCTGCATCTGCAACAACGATGAGGTTACCGCAGCGCTTGAGGACAAGTGCATCTACTGGAATGACGACAAATACATCATCGACACCTTCATCCTGAAGACGCTCCGTCTATTTAAAGAAGATGCCGACCCCAACATGCCCCTGCTGCCTCAGTACGAGCGCAACGAGGACAAGGAGTTTGCCCTGCAACTCTTTCACTACGCCATCGAGAACGGCGAGTACTATCGCTCCCTCATTGAGGAGAATGCCGTAAACTGGGATATGCGCAGAATTGCCACTATGGACATCGTCATCGTGCAAACAGGCCTGGCAGAAATCTGCTCTTTCCCCACAATACCCGTGGCAGTAAGTATCAACGAATACATCAACATTGCCAAGGTGTATAGTGCACAACGCAACTGGGGCTATGTCAACGCTACGCTTGACAAGATTGCCAAGCAACTTTTGGCAGAAGGAAAAATCGAAAAGAAATAAAAACTGTTTTGCAGGCAAGCCGGAAACGTCCTTAGGGAGACTACCCTATCACATGGAACGGCTTGGCAAAACATGAACACAAGTAAACTTTAAATTTTTACATACAATGACAACAATGACAATTATTCTGCAGGCTGCCGGTCAACAAGGTGGCATGTCTTTCCTCATTATGATGGTAGCCATCTTCGCCATCATGTACTTCTTCATGATTCGCCCTCAGCAGAAAAAGCAGAAACAGCTGGCCAACTTCCAGAACACGGTAAGTGTAGGTACGGAGGTTGTTACCCAGGGCGGCATCTATGGTACCGTAAGAAAGATTGACGAGGTAAGCAATACCCTCTACATCGAGATTGCCAAGGATGTGCAGATCCGCGTTACCCGCAACGCTGTATATCCTGCTGCTGATGCTGCCAGCACCATCGCTGAGCAGAAGAAGTAAATAGAAACACGCGACGGTGATGGACAACGGCACGCAGGGTGAAAGGAAGAAAAAGAGGTTCTTAGGCAAACGCACCAAGGACATCCTGATTTTCCTCTTCTTCGTACTGATATGCACAGTCTTTTGGTTCGTCCGCGAATTGGAAGAGACGTTCAGCATGGAGGTAATCGTACCCGTAAGGCTGAACGATGTGCCCGAAGGAGTAATCATCACCACCGATGTGCCCGAAGAGCTGAAACTTACCATTCATGACAAGGGTGTGGAACTTGTGCCACTCATGATGCACAACCACACAGACACGTTGGAAATCAGCTTTAAGTCGTACGACAACCATGAGCCAACGGGGCATGGCGTGCTGCTGCTTTCGCAGTTGCAGGCATCGCTCAAGAGGCTCATTCCCTCAACCTCTGCCATCAGCAACATGTCACCCGACACCGTGTACTTTTATTATAATAGAGGTGTACATCGTCGCTTACCTGTTCGCACGCTGGGAGTTGTTGAGGCAGAACCACAATACTGCATCTCTGAACAGCACTTTACGCCCGATAGCGTTGACATCTATGCACCAGCATCGATACTCGACACTATGAAGGCAGCGTACACGGAGCGACTCAACCTAACGGGGTTGAGTAAGAGCAGCAGTCATAAAGTACGACTGAGAACCAGACGAGGAATGCGCATCTTCCCTGACAGCGTGACGCTCAGCACAGAGGTTGACATCCTGACACGCCAAACCGTGGAAGTTCCCATTACGGGAGTCAATTTCCCTGCCGACAAGACGCTGCGCACTTTCCCATCTACCGTCAAGATTACTTATCTGGTGGCCGAACGCAAGGCGCATAGCATTGACCCATCCAACTTTGTGGTGGTGGTCACCTATGCCGACTTGATTGAGCATGACGAAAGCCGTTGCCGACCGCGACTTACCAACGTACCCGAAGGGGTTAGCGGTGCACTTGTCGATCCAATAGAGGTGGATTATCTGCTTGAGAACGTGGTGACAGAGGAGCCTGACGCAAAAACGAAAAAGAAACCTACGAAACGCAAGAAACGATGAGCGAGCCAACATTGAAGGAAAGTCCCATTCATACTCTTGCCATCACAGGTGGAATAGGAAGCGGAAAGAGCTACATTGCCACAATACTCACAGAGTGCTACGGCATACCTGTTTACAACTGCGACAAGGAAGCCAAACGCCTCAACAACGAAAGTCCTGAGATTCGCAAGAAACTGAAGGCACTCGTAGGAGATGAGGTTTACGGCACAGATGGTGAGTTGCAGAAGAAGGTCCTGGCAGACTTTCTTTTCAAGAACGAAGAGAACGCGCAACGAATCAATGCCATTACACATCCTGCTGTAGCAAACGACTTCAAGCAATGGACTCTGCAAAAGCTGGCAGAAGGACATCACATCGTAGCCATGGAGTGCGCCATCCTCTTTGAGAGTGGATTTGACAGATTAGTCGATACAGTCATAAACGTTTATGCCCCGACTTCAATCTGCATCGAGCGAGCCACTAAAAGAGACGGAGTAGATGCAAAAGCCATCAAGAGACGCATAGCTATGCAGATGAGCAACGAAGAGCGTAACCAAAGGTCGCAATTCACCATACTCAATGATGGAACTGAGTTGAAACAACAACTCGATGCCATTATAGAGAAACTAAACGCATAAGGAAAAGTAAAACTAAAACCATTCCATGATGTCTTCGAATCCACAAAATCCGAAAGATTAAAAAAAAACGGAATGAAAGGACACAGTCTTATTGACCTCGCTTTTGCAGAATAAATTGGCGATGGTGGCCATACTAAGACTGGAATGAATTACACACTCTCATGGATAGATAAACAACCATCCAAAAAGAAACAAATTTTAAAACACAAGAAAAATATGCTTAAGACTATTTTAGCCATTTCAGGCAAGCCCGGTTTGTATAAACTCGTATCAAGAGGCACACGCAGCCTTATCGTAGAAACTCTCGATGAGAAGCATCGCCGTGTTCCTGCTTTCGGCACAGACAAAGTTATCTCATTGGCAGATATCGCAATGTACACCGATGACGAAGAAATGCCTTTGGCAACTGTTCTCAACAACGTTAAGACTCTGGAAGAGGGTAAGCCTTCTGCCTTCAACTACAAGAAGGCAAGCAAGGAGGATTTGTTCGAATACATGGCAAAGGTTCTTCCCAACTTTGACCGTGACCGCGTATTCCCCAACGATGTAAAGAAACTCATCCAGTGGTACAACATCCTCATGGAGAATGGCATCAACGAATTTGAAGTAGCTGCACCCGCAGAAGAAGCAACAGAAGAGGCTGCAGAAGCACCCGCAGAGGAAACCGCAACTGCAGAATAAATAAGGCTCAAACAATAAGGAAATATCGATAATTGACTTAATAAGATTAATTATTGCGATTGTTGATTATTAAGAATAATTGATTAATAAGATTATTGATTATCCTGACTATTGACTTACCATAGTAAACTCAGTTTATTATCAAAGAGGTTCTTCTGCCTTTAAAGCTATGCTCTGCTGATTGCAGATGCTCCGCTAGAGGGGCAGAAGAACTTTTTATAAAACTATGACAAAATAATATACCATGAAAGTCATTAACCTAAGCAAAAACAAGAGTGTACTAAACAAGTATCTCTCAGAACTTAGAGATGTAAACGTGCAGAAAGACCGCATGCGTTTCAGACAGAACGTACAACGCATTGGCCACGTAGAAGCTTACGAAATCAGCAAATTCCTTTCATATAGCGAAAAGACCATACAGACACCCCTGGATGCCTGTAATGTAAACACCTACGACGACAAGATTGTTGTAGGTACCGTGTTTCGTGCAGGATTACCACTGCACCAGAGCTTTCTCGACATCTTTGATGAAGCAGACAACGCATTTGTTTCCGCCTTCCGCTACTATAAAGACAGAGAAATGAACGAGGTAGGCATAAAGGTAGAATACTGCGCATCTCCCAGTCTTGAGGGGAAAACGCTCATCCTCGTAGATCCTATGCTGGCTACAGGTGGTAGCATGGAATTAGCCTACGAAGCTCTAAAAAGCAAAGGAACACCTCATCGCTTGGTGATGGCATGCGTCATTGCCGCACAAAGTGGAGTGGATTATCTGCAAAAGATCTTCCCATCCGATGATGTCATACTGGTATGTGGAGCAATCGACCCCATACTTAATGAGCACAAATACATCGTGCCAGGTCTGGGCGATGCAGGAGACCTAATGTATGGCGAGAAACTATAATAAAACATGGCAATTAAAGTTCTTTAAAGACTCTAAAGTCCCTAAAGACACTAATGTATCCCCGACCTTAAAAGTTAAAACATAGCAAGCAGACACTGAAAAATCCGGCAGGCATACATCCTCAATCAAATACCAAACGAGAAAAGCCTCCGCATCGGTATGATGCAGAGGCTTTCTCCTTAAAGACGG
>JAKSLO010000103.1 GCA_024401185.1 Bacteroidaceae bacterium
CTGCAACCTCCCACTGCTCGTAGTCGCTGATGACCTGGCTGTAGAAGCCGTTGGTAACGTAGCGGATAGCAGCAACCGTCTGCAACTGAGTGGTACCCTCGTAGATAGAGGTGATACGAGCGTCGCGATAGATGCGCTGGCAAGCATACTCGAGCATGAAGCCCGAACCACCGTGAATCTGGATACAGTCGTAACCGTTCTGGTTAGCGTACTCAGAGTTCATACCCTTGGCCAGGGGAGTGAAGGCATCAGCCAGACGGCTGAAGGTCTTCTGCTCGGCGCGCTCCTCGGGAGTGAGCTTGCGCTCACGTGCGATGTCGTCGAGAGCCTTGTAGATATCAACGTAACGAGCTGTCTGGTAAAGGAGAGCACGACCAGCGTCGAGCTTAGCCTTCATGATAGAGAGCATGTCGTAAACAGCGGGGAACTCGATGATGGCCTTACCGAATTGCTTGCGATCCTTAGCGTATGCCATACCCTCGTTGTAAGCTGCCTGGCTAAGACCTACTGACTGAGCAGCAATACCCAGACGGGCACCGTTCATAAGAGCCATGACGTACTTGATAAGACCCATCTTGCGGCTACCGCAAAGCTCTGCCTTGGCGTTCTTGTAAACGAGCTCGCAGGTTGGTGAACCATGGATGCCGAGCTTGTTCTCGATGCGACGAACGTCAACGCCACCATCGCGCTTGTCGTAGATGAACATTGAAAGACCACGACCGTCACGGGTGCCAGCCTCAGAACGAGCCAATACGAGGTGGATGTCAGAGTCACCATTGGTGATGAAGCGCTTAGCACCATTCAAGCGCCAGCAGTTGTTCTCCTCATCGAAGGTGGCCTTGAGCATTACGCTCTGAAGGTCAGAACCAGCATCGGGCTCGGTGAGGTCCATTGACATGGTTTCGCCAGCGCAGATGCGGGGGATGAAGCGGCTGTGCTGATCCTCGTCGCCGAACTCATAGAGTGTCTCGATACAATCCTGGAGCGACCAGATGTTCTCAAAACCAGCATCACCGGCGCTGACGATCTCGTTGGCAGCGGTGTAAACGGTGTTGGGAAGGTTCAAGCCATTGTAGCGGCGAGGCATGGTCATACCGTTCATGCCAGCCTTGATCATGGCGTCCATGTTCTCATAGGTCTTGCTGGCGTAGCGTACGCGGCCATTCTCGCAATGAGGGCCTTCTGCGTCAACATTCTCGGCGTTGGGAGCCACGATGTTAGCGGTAACATCGCCCACGATGTCGAGCACCTTGTCGTAGTTGTCCATAGCATCCTCAAAGTCCTGAGGAGCCTCGTCATAATTATCTTTGTCAGCGTAGTCACGCTCTTTGAGGTCCACGATGCGCTGCATCAATGGGCTGTTCTCGATCTCAAACTTTATTTCGGGAACGTCTGTATAGAAATTTGCCATTGTTTTTATTAGGGAATTTATAGGAAGTTAAAGGAAGTTATGGGAAGTTAAAGGACGATACATTTAACTGTTAAAATTGCCATTTGTAACCTTATCTTCTCTGATTGATGAACAATAGCTGTTTAGATAACGACTTATGCACTCTATCTCGTTGGAAAGATATGCATAAACCTCTTGGCTTATGTATGTCAAGTCCTTAGCTAAAAGGATGTAATATCTGCACTCTTCCAAACTACCCTGCGAAATATTGAAGAAGCGAAGTTTCTCGGCTTTTCCCAACCGTTTATAGCCTTCTGCTATATTGGCAGGAATGGAAACCGCGGCTCGTGTAAACTGAGAATAAAGTCCAAATCGTTCTACCTCTGGAAAGCCTTGGGCACTGCGATACACATCAAGCACAAATTGGTGAGCCGCTTGCCAAACCTTTAGATCAGTAAAACTCTTTGATGCTTCCATTTCTCAAATCTATCGTCCCTTAACTTCCTCTAACTTCATTTAACTTCCGCGAAGCTAACTTCCAAAGTTAATTACTTAGAGTTCTTCTTATAATACTTAATCAGTTTGGGAACAACCTCCTCGACTGTGCCATTGATAATGTAGTCAGCGATGGTGTTGATGGGAGCATTCTCGTCGTTGTTGATAGAGATGATGATGCCGCTCTCCTTCATACCAGCCACGTGCTGGATGGCACCGCTGATACCACAGGCAATGTACACCTTGGGACGAACGGTAACACCTGTCTGACCAATCTGCAGGTCGTGATCGCAGAAGCCTGCGTCAACGGCAGCACGGCTGGCACCCACCTCGCCATGGATGACCTTAGCCAACTCGAACAACATGTCGAAGCCTTCCTTTGAACCCATACCGTAACCACCGGCTACAACGATGGGAGCACCCTTCAGGTTGTTCTTGCTTGCCTCAACGTGACGGTCGAGCACCTTAACCACGTACTCGGTTTCGGGAACGTACTTAGCCACGTCGTGGTTGATAACCTCGCCCTTGTAGTTCTCGTCGAGCACCTCAGCCTTCATCACACCGCTACGTACGGTAGCCATCTGGGGACGATGCTCGGGGTTAACGATGGTAGCCACGATGTTACCACCGAAGGCGGGACGAATCTGATAGAGCTGCTGCTCGAAGTGCTTCTTCACGGGCTTGCCGTCAGCATCCTTGCCTACGGTCATGTCGAAGTCGCCAATCTCGAGCTCGGTACAGTCGGCAGTAAGACCGCTGAAAAGAGCAGAGCTTACACGAGGACCGAGGTCGCGACCGATAACGGTAGCACCCATGAGGCAGATCTGAGGCTGCTCCTCCTTGAAGAGGTTTACAACCAAAGAGGTGTGAGGATTGCTGGTGTAGGGGAAGAGGCCCTCAGCGTCGAACACGTGAACCTTGTCAACACCATATTTCATTACCTGTGCCTCAACGCCCTTCAGGCCGCTACCTGCACAGATACACTCGAGCTGAACGCCCAGAGTATTGGCCAACTTACGACCCTTGGTGAGCAACTCGATGCTCACGTCGGCAACTGTTGTGCCTTCAATCTCGCAATATACAAATACGTTATTCATAATTAGCCAATAATCTTTTCGTTCAACAATTCGATAATAAGACCTTCAACGTCGGCATCGCTGGCAGTCATGGTGCGACTGTCCTTAGCCTTGAAGACGATGTTCTGCACAGCCTTCACGTTGGTGGGAGAACCAGCCTTACCAACCTGGTTGAGGTCAGCATCAATATCGGCAGCACCCCACTGAGCAATGTTCAGGAAGGGCTTCTTCTCGATAAGAGCAGCATACTTGTCGGCAGCTTCGGGAGCACGCTCAGCAGCCACGGTAGCATTCTTGTACTTCATCACGCGCTTGGCATTGCGGGGACGGCAAGGAGCAGCAGAACCATTTACGGTAACTACGAGGGGCAGAGGAGCCTCAACGGTCTCCACACCACCGTCGATGTGACGCTTGATGACAATCTTCTTAGCCTCCATATCGACAGAGAGAATTTCCTCTGCGTAGGTAACCTGGGTAAGGCCCAGCTTCTCAGCAATCTGGGGACCTACCTGTGCGGTATCACCATCGATTGCCTGACGACCACCCAAGATGATGTCGAAGTCACCAATCTTGCGGATTGCCTGGCTCAAGGTGTAACTGGTTGCTAAGGTGTCAGCACCACCCAGACAACGGTCGGTTACCACGAAGCCTTCGTCGGCACCGCGGTAAAGAGCCTCACGGATAACCTCGGCAGACTTGGGAAGACCCATGGTTACAACTGAAATGGTAGAACCGGGGAACTGATCCTTCAGGCGAAGAGCCTGCTCCAAGGCGTTCAAGTCCTCGGGATTGAACACAGCAGGAAGGGCAGCACGGTTTACGGTGCCTTCGGGGGTCATTGCATCGGGACCCACATTGCGTGTGTCGGGAACTTGCTTAGCAAGTACAACAATTTTCATAATTTTACTTTATTAAAAATTTCTTATTGGTTTCAAAAACTGTCACTCGGTGTGCTTTAGGCTAAAAACGCATTCTCTCACGCAAAAAAACATAAAACACCCCAAAATTGAGCGCAAAGGTACACATTTTCTTTCAATTTGTGCAATTTTTGAGCTAAAAAGTGCATTTTCAGGGCTGTAATACGGTAAAAACAGAAAACAATGGCCTCAAGTTTCTCGTTATTTGAGTTTTTTTCATACCTTTGTATTCACGTAGGTGCGCGACAATATTTTATCGAGCTTCCCCCGACCATCCCCCAAGGATCGCACGAGAAATCGTGGAGAATGCTGGGAGAACCGTGGAGGAACATCGTGTGCTGAACGACAGAAAGATAATACTAACTTAAAGAAATAATGAAGAACAAGAAATCCATACTAACAGCCGTACTTGCTTTTGCATCGCTGTGTTCGTATGCCCAGAAACCCAAATATGAGGGCATGGAAGACGTAAACAAAGTGGTTGACCTTACCCTCGACTCATTGGAGAAAGCCTCGACGGCACGCCCCGTGGCCGGTTCGAGCCGCAAGGGCAACAACCCCGTGCTTTTCCTCGTAGGAAACTCTACCATGCGTACAGGAACCTTAGGCAACGGCAGCAATGGCCAATGGGGATGGGGATACTATGCCCACAACTATTTTGACGAAAACAAGATAACGGTTGAGAACCAGGCATTGGGAGGCACATCCAGCCGCACCTTCTACCGCAAGCTGTGGCCAGCCGTCAAGCAGGGCATTCGTCCTGGCGACTGGGTGATCATCGAACTGGGACACAACGACAACGGCCCCTTTGACGAAGGCAGAGCCAGAGCCTCCATCAAAGGCATCTCGGCCACCGACTCGCTCAACGTAACCATCAAGGAAACCGGCGAGAAGGAAACCGTGTACTCATACGGAGAGTACATGCGTAGATTCGTACGCGAGACAAGGGCGCTGGGCGCTCACCCCATTTTGATGTCGCTCACCCCAAGAAATGCGTATCAAGAGGGAGTAGGAAGGAAGGTTGTCCGTGTGAACGAAACCTTCGGACTTTGGGCAAAGCAAGTGGCAGAGGAGATGGGATGCCCCTTTGTTGACCTCAATGAGATTTCTGCCAAGAAATACGACGAGATGAGTGAGTGGAAGTTCAACTACCACTTCTACCTCGACCACATCCACACCTCAGCCTTCGGAGCACAGCTCAACGCCCGTTCGGCAGCCGAGGGCATCATGAGTTGCAACGACCTCGAGATACAAAGCCTGAAGGCCATGATGATCAACACAGAGTTGCCCACCACCGGCGTCAAGCGCGAGAAGGGCAAGCCCGTGGTATTCATCACAGGCGACTCGACGGTAAAGAACGAGGACAAGGACGAGGATGGCATGTGGGGATGGGGTGCCGTGGCAAGCGACATCTTCGACACCCGCAAGATTACCATACAGAACTCGGCACAGGCAGGACGCTCATGCCGCAGCTATTTGCGCGAGGGCAGATGGGACAAGGTGTACAACGACTTGCAACCCGGTGACTTCGTACTCATACAGTTCGGACATAACGATGCTGGCAAGGAGCTGGATTACGGTAAGGCACGCAACGAAATTACCGGAACGGCCGACTCCAGTCATGTGTACAGGGTAAGAACCGACAGCGAGGTGCGCAACGAGGTGGTTTACACCTTCGGCTGGTATCTGCGCAAGATGATTGACGATGTGCGTCAGAAAGGCGCCACCCCCATCTTGGTCAGCCTTACACCAAGAAACGAGTGGGACATAAGACCTGCTTTCACCAGAGGACAGACAACCAAGCAACCTGCCATTGTGTTCATCGAGCGCAGAAACGACTCGTTCGGAGAGTGGTATAGGGAGGTAGTGGAGCAAACTGGCGTGGACTTTGTCGACCTGCATAACATCAGCGCCGATGCTTTCGACAAGTTAGGTCGCGATGCCACTCAGGAGTACTATAAGAAAGACCACACCCACACCTCAAAGAAAGGTGCCAAGCTGAATGCGCAAAGCATTGCCAAAGGTCTGAAAGACATCAAATCGCCTCTGGCCAAATACCTGAAGAAATAACGTCTTAGCATTCATAAAAACGTCTTAGTATTCATTAAAAAACGTTGGGTAAAGTTCTGTCCGACTGAGGCAAGAAGAAGAGACGGAAATAATACAAAACCGAACAACTAACGATTCATGAAAGTAGCTTATTCACTTCTACTGATGCTTCTGTTCTCAATGAGCAGTTGGGCACAATACGTAAGTGCACTCAGTCAGTTAAATCCCAGCAAGAAATACTTGTTGGAAAATGCCAACGGATATGGCTATGCCGTGTACAACCCCGACATCAGCGACAGGGACGTGATGCTGGCAGGCATACAGGTGCCACACTCTATGGGAGTGGCCAACGCTCTATATTATAATGAGGTGAATGCCTTTGACCCCAACTGCCAATGGAAGATTGAAGCCAATGGGGGAAAATTCTGCCTGTACAACCTGGGAGCCAAGCGCTACATGACCAACCTCACCACCAGCTGGAACTGGTGGGGCGAATCGGCCGATTTCGGTAGTTTCTACTTCACCGAGAACAAGGCCGACTTTGATATCTACGACATGGGCGAGGGCCAATGGGCTTTCCGCCTGACGCAAGCCGCCGACGCATTCAACGCTGATCAGAAGTTTCTGTGTGCCGCCAGCCACTCAGGTGCCCCCATGGCTGCATGGACAGCCGACGATGCTGGTAGCGCATGGTACATCAAGGAGGTCATTGAAAACTTTGCAGAAAGCATAAAGCTCAACACCACGAACCTCACGCTGACAGAGGGAGAGGCCTTCACCCTTCGTGCCACGGTAACACCCAGCAACGTGCCTGGTGCCAATCTCATAGTATGGGAAACCGACAACACTAAGGTGGCAACCGTGGAGGATGGTGTGGTAATTGCCAAAAATAAGGGAACCTGCACCATCACAGCCAAGGTGAACGACGGAAGCGGACTTGTGGCAACCTGCACGGTAACGGTGAAGGAACCCGAGATAGAAGAGCTCGGCACACTACGCTACTTCACACTCGCAGATGGCCAGCTCATCGTCATCCCCGAAAAGTACATCGAGGGCAGAAGCGAGGAAAACGGCATTGTGACCATCACGCTCTCGGGCGACACCACCTTCTGCTATACCAAAGGAAAATTGGTTTGCGAAGACACAGCATACAACGGCTCATTGCCCCAATTCGAGAGTTTCAAGTTCAACAACAAGTTCAACGACCAGCTCTATGCCGATGCTGATGGTGTCATTGACCACGAGGCAGGCAAGATTGACGCCACGGTAAGCTGCATCGGAAAACGCCTTACCCCCTCATTCAAACTGCCCGAGGGCGCCAAGGCATACGTAGGCAGAATAGAGCAGCTGAGCAGGGTGACACGCCGACGCTTCGAGAAAGACGTGACCTATACCGTAGCTTATCCTAACAATTGGATCTACCGCATTGACAAGGTAAGCAATGAGGTGTGGAGCACGCCCGACGACATCAACACCGTTGAGCAATGGATTACTACCGAAGTGCCCCTGACCGAAAGCATGCTTTCTTCCAATTGGGCAAGTCAGGAAGACGACCAGAAGTTAGGCAACCTCCTTGACGACAATCTTGGAACCTGCTTCCATTCCAACTGGAGCAGTTCCAACAACTGGCACGAAGGCTCGTACTATGGTGACGGGGAAACCATCTGGCCCTACCTGCAGATTGAGTTGCAGGAAGCCATCAGATACTTCAAGTTCAGCTACATCACCCGCGACTGGGAGCAGAACAATGGCTACGCTCCCCAAGGGTTCATCATCATGGGTAGCCAGGACGGAAGTACCTGGGATGAGCTGACCACCCTCGACAAGGAAAAAGACAACCTGCCCCTGGGCATGTCACAGGAATACACAAGCGCCAACATACTATTGGGACAGGCTTACAAATACCTGCGCTTCCAGTTGACCGAAAGCGCCCGCAAGAACTACCTCGTGTTGAGCGAGTTCAAGCTGTACAGCTTAGCTGAAAATCCTGATTACGGAAAGGACATAGATGACTTTGTGCCCGAGCTCATCGCCCCTGCAGTTTACAGAAAGGGATTCATGCCATTCGGTCATGACTACAAGGTGCAC
The DNA here is from genome assembly GCA_024401185.1 of Bacteroidaceae bacterium. GTDB lineage: Bacteria > Bacteroidota > Bacteroidia > Bacteroidales > Bacteroidaceae > Physcousia. Next base: position 8,016 of record JAKSLO010000103.1, read on the forward strand.
GTTGACTTCCTTACCGACCATCCCACGGGTAAGTTTGCTGAATACAACGTGCCCCGCATCGACATCACCTTTGGCGACGGACAGACGTGGGATTACAACAACTGGATTGGTCGCTACGGTAAGGACACATGGGAGGATGCCACCATCAAGATTGACGGAGCAGGCGTGTTCCCCGACATGGAAGAAACGCAGATAACCGTGCGCGGACGTGGTAACTCGTCGTGGGATCAGAACTACTCATCGAAAAACCCCTACCGCATCAAGTTCGCTGAAAAGGTAAAGCCCTTCGGTTTGACCAAGGGCAAGAACTGGGTGCTGCTGGCCAACAAGCAGAGTGGGTCGCTCACCACCAATGCCATTGCTATGAAGATTGCCGACATGGCAGAAAGTGCGGCTTGCAACCACATCATACCCGTGGAGCTTTACGTCAACAACCAGTATCGCGGTTCGTACAACTTCACCGAGAAGGTAGGCTTTGCCAACAACAGCATCGACGTGGATGACGAGGCAAAGGCCGTGCTGCTTGAACTGGACAGCTACTACGATGAGCCTTACCGCTTCCATAGCGACATCTTTAAAGAGCCCGTCAACATCAAGGCTCCCGACTTTGACGACCCCGAACAGGTGACAGAGCTTACCTTTGACGACATTAAGGATGGATTCAACCTGCTATGCAACGCTACACGCGACGGCGAGCATGCCAGCCTTCTGGACGTTGATGCCTTCTGCCGTGCCATGCTGGTAACCGACCTTACACGCAACACCGAGGTGCAGCATCCCAAGAGCTGGTATGTGTATAATCCCGACCTGCTGAACGACTCAGCATGGGTGTTCGGCCCTGTCTGGGACTTCGACTGGAGCTATGGCTACGAAGGTCGCAACCAGTACTTCATATACGATGCCGAGGTAGATCTGTTCAACTATGACCGAACGGGAATCCCCTTCTTCAGACAGTTGCTCAGAGGCAGCGAGGTGGTGAAGAAGCACTACTACAAGGTGTGGACAGAATTCCTTAGAGCGGGTAAGTTTGACGAACTCATAGAATACTGCGACGACTATTTCGAATATGCTGAACCCTCACTCTTGCACAATGCCACACAATGGGGTGACGGCAACTCTTACAAGAAAACCAACAACAACGCCAAGCAATGGCTTACCAAGCGCATCAACTACATCTACTCGAATCTGGAGGTTTATGACCTCAGCGATGACATCATTGACGAGTTTGAAGGCGATGAGATGGGACAACCCGACCACATAGACATTGCCTCGGTGGTGAACGAACCCGTGGACGTCTATACGCTCAACGGAATCAAAGTGCGTTCTCGCGTACCTTATATAAATAGTATGCAGGGCCTCATTCCCGGCATATACATTGTAAAGGGACAGAAAATGATAGCCAGATAGCAAAAAAGAGGAAAGAGAGAAACGAATATGAAACTGATAAGTTGGAACGTTAACGGCCTTCGTGCCGTGGTTGGCAAGAACTTCTGCGAGATATTTGAAGCGCTTGATGCAGATTTCTTCTGCCTGCAAGAAACCAAGATGCAAGCCGGGCAGCTTGACCTTGACTTTCTGGGTTATTATTCTTACTGGAACTATGCCGACAAAAAAGGCTATAGCGGAACAGCCATTTACACCAAGCATGTACCGCTATCTGTCAGCAATGGCATAAGCGATGAGTCAAGCTCCGAAGCCGTCAAGGAGATGGATCGTGAAGGGCGTGTCATCACCCTCGAAATGAAGGACTTCTACCTTGTGTGCGTCTATACGCCCAACTCGCAAAGCGCAGAGGTCAAGGGCGAATTGCCCAAGCGTCTGCCCTACCGCATGGAATGGGAAGATGCCTTCCGCAACTACCTGCTGAAGCTCGACGAGAAGAAACCTGTCATTGTGTGTGGTGATATGAATGTGGCGCATGAGGAAATCGACCTGCGAAACCCAAAGACCAACCACATGAACGCAGGTTTCACCGATCAGGAGCGCGAGAAGATGACCATACTGCTTGACAGCGGTTTTACCGACACCTTCCGACACTTCTACCCCAATCTTGAAGGAGCCTATTCCTGGTGGAGCTATCGCATGAGCGCAAGAGCCAAGAACGTGGGGTGGCGCATCGACTATTTCCTTGCCAGCAACCGACTGATGGAACGCGTCAAGTCGGCCTCTATCCATCCTCAGATCATGGGTAGCGACCATTGCCCCATAGAAATTGAAATAGAATAATCGACAAAAACCAAGACTATGAAAAAGATTTACTATGTATGGTTGCTATTCTTCGT
>JAKSLO010000104.1 GCA_024401185.1 Bacteroidaceae bacterium
GTACCACCCTCTACGATGGGGTTGAAGGTATCGATGGTGCGGACACCCGTTTCGAGCAACTTGAATGGACGGGGCTTTGACTTGTAGTTGGTCATGGCAAACTTCACAGGCCAATGCTGAATCATGTTGACCTCGATGTCGTTGCCCTGCTCGTCGGTGAGCACAGCCATAACGTCCTTAATCTTATATTGACCGGCAGGAGCGATGCTCTTTACGGTAGCAGTACCCTTCATCTGGAAGGGAGCCATAATCTTCAAGGGCTGGTGGTTCTCTTCAACCTGACCCAACCAGTCGCTTTGCTGCACCTTGTCGCCCACCTTTGCGATAGGGGTGAAGTCCCACAGACGGTCGTCGTCGAGAGGGTTGGTGTACTGACCACGCTTCAGGAATACACCTTCCATCTTGTCGAGGTCGTTCTGCAAACCATCATAGTTCTTGCTCAACATACCGGGGCCCAGCTGAACCTCAAGCATGTGGCCAGTGAAATCGGCATTGGCGCCCACCTTCAGTCCGCGTGTGCTTTCGAAAACCTGCACATATACGTCCTGACCCAGCACCTTGATGACCTCGGCCATCAGACGGTCACCGCCCGTTTCGATGTAGCAAATCTCGCCCTGGCTCACAGCTCCGTCAACGCGGAGGGTCACCATATTGGCAATTACGCCACTAACAGTTCCTTTTGTCATTTTGTATTTAGATTTTGTTTATTCTCAGATTAGTTTTACTCATTAGCCGTTTTGTTGTAGGGATTGGTTGCCCTAAACTCTTCGGGCACCTTAGCCTCGCTTCGCAGGTTCTCCACAATCTCCTCGAACTTGGCTTTGCCCTGTTCGGGGTCGAGGAGCGACCATCTTTCAAGCATCTCAAGGCGAGACAGGTAGGCAAATACGGCAAACACGCTGAATCCGTCGAAGAAGGTTTGCTCGTCGAGCCATTTCCATTTGAAGGCATCCAGCTGTCTCTCCTTCTCCACGGGGTCGGTCAGTTCGGCAATCTGTGCCAGCTGGCTCATGTAGTCGAGCTTGACGCTCAATCCGAAGTCGGCGGTGTTGTTCTCGCGAAGCATGTCGCATACCTCACCGTTTCCTTTCAGGTAGTCGGCCACGTTCCATCCGTTTTTGCGGGCAATCAGGGCAGTCATGATGCATTGCACGTTGTAGCTAAGCTCATACCACTCGGCCACCTGCTCATTCTTAATCTTGCGAGCGTAGTCGTAATAGGCGAGCATGGCAGCATCGTCCACAAAGAATCCGGGTTGCTTGCTTGCCTCGGGATATGCGGCTACAAAGTCCTTGAGGAACTGAGGCACGTCGCCTGTCAGGAAGCCAGGTGCAGCCTCGCCTTGCAGGAGCTCGTTCAGCACCTCACGGCTAAAGAGTCCGCGTTCATCAAGCTTGGCCTCCTGGTTTTGCAACAGGCGTCCTACGTTCAGGGCGTCAAACTTCAGGAAGAAGGTGTCGATAACCTTACGGTCCTTGTCCGACATCTCGTCCTCGAGTTGCAAGCGTATGTTCTGGGTGCTGATTGCTGGTTTCTCACCTCCCATCTTCAAGAGTGGAGAGCCCGTCATCAAACAATAGTAATTTCCCATAATCAGATTAATTCATAATTCACAAGTCGCGATTCGCAAACCACAATTCCTTTTTATATTTATAATGTACGTGTAGGTACGTTCAATACGAGCTATGCTGTCGATAGTCAATTGGGGTATGCGTTATGCAATTGCGAATTGTATGTTGTGTATCAGATTAGAAAAGCATTTCGATGAGTTGTGGGCGCAGGAAGTTCTTGAAGTATGTCTCGAACTCTTCCTCTCCGAAATTCACTTTGTAACTTCCATCGGCAGGACCGATAGAGAAAAGTGTGCTCTTGCCGTTAACCTGCTCGATGGTAACACCCTTGTCGAGCAAATCCTTAGCCTTTGCAGCGAAGTAAGCCTTCAGGCTTTCGGCATCGGCGGTGCTGATGACGATGGGCTCGTTGTCGCTCCACTTGCTTGCCAGGGCTACGGCAAACTGTCCGAGGAAATCCTTGTCGGTGGTGAGTCCTGCTACGGCCTCCTTGACAATGTTTCCCGACATGACGTTGGCAATTTCACTCTTTAATGCGTTAAGTGCCTGGCTGGTGTACAGCTTCAACTCTCCCTTAGTGCCAGCATCCATCTCGGCAGCTTTCTTCTGTGCGCCAGCCTCAATGGCTTCTGCTTGCTCCTTGGCCTGGGCGATGATTTTTGCAGCCTCTGCCTTAGCTTCTTCTACCAGTCGGGCGGCTTCGGCTTGGCCTTTCTCTACGCCTTCACGGTAAATCTTTTCTGTGAGTTCTTGAATCTTTTCCATATAGTATGTATTAAATTTATGATTGCTTAAATATGTTTTTTCACGCAATATCGGGGATAAAGATAGTGATTTCTTCGCTATCCTCCAAACAAAATGCCATAAAATTCGCATCAATTATTGCGAGTTGCTATGTGAAGATGCTATATTTTACACTTTTTATGCTATTTTCAGTGTTTTGTTTCTCCACGCAGCACTCAGGGTGCGCACAAGGATCCTACACGATTTTGTGGAGAATTGTGGGGGAACCTTGGGGGATGGTAATGCGCTGGTAGTAGGGTGGCGGGTGCTACTCTTTCAGCAAGGTCAGGTCTTGGGGGTAGGTGATCTTAATGTTTCTGGTGTCACCCTCTACTACACAGATAGGTGTTTCGGGAAGATAGCGGAAAACTACTCCACAGTCGTCGGTAGTTTGGAAGTGAGGGTCCTGAAGGGCAATCTCATAGGCCTTGCGGATGGTACCTCGATGAAATCCTTGTGGTGTCTGCACGTTGCGCAGGGTGGAACGTACAGGGATGCGGTTGATTGTGCCCTCCTCGCTGACCTCGATGATGGTGTCGGTGCTTGGGATGGCCACATCAACGGCCTGATAGCGGTTTAGGGCCTCGATGCAGTCGGTGATGATGCGCTGGGTGACGAGCGGACGTACAGCGTCGTGAAGCAGGATGCGGCATGAGTCGTCCTCGTAGGCCTTGATGGCGGCCAAGCTGCTGTCATAGCGCTCTTTCCCTCCCTTGAGTATGCGTCGAACCTTAGGGTAGGGTAGAGCCAGGCGACGTACTTCCTCCATGCTGTCGGCACGGCTTACAATGGCAATCTCATCAATGCCTGGATGCTGATGAAACGCCTCGATGGTCCATTCCAGGATGGTCTTTCCCTTTACTTCGAGAAACTGTTTGGGGCGGTCTCCACCCATTCTCGAACCACTACCTCCGGCAAGAAGAACTGCTACTACCATGGTTGTCTGTGTGCGTTAATTCTCGTCCAATGTCCAGGGGCTCTTGCAAATGCCGTCTTCGAGCAAAATGATGTGAGGGTCCTTTCCTTCCGACCTATATCGCTGGCGCAGGTCTTCGAGACATTCATCCGTGGACTTTGTCTGCGTAATCTCTTCAAAATCAAAGCTCCCGGTTATCTGGATGGCCTCAAACGTGAGCTTTGACTGCTGCAGGTATTGTCTGACCTCTGCCAGTTTTGCCACCGTCTTTCTGTCGGCAATGTTGCCATTCTCCTCGCGTCCGTTTCTCAAGAAGGCATAAACATGTACTGGGCGCACAGTCATTTGTGCAGCCAGATATTTCAAGGCATACTGTGCCTTGTTCAGGTTCCGGTCAAGGAAAAGTGCAACGTATTGTTCCATAATATAAATATGTGTAGCCTGGACATGCAATATGTCAACAAAGGTACAAAATAATTCATAAATCTTCGTTCTTCTTGCGGTTTTTATTTGCCTTTTGGCTGTTTTATTTTGCCGTTTCCTTGGTTTTTCGTATTTTTGCGAAGATTTTCCAAAGGTTGGCATTACCACAGATGGTGTGAAGATGCTTGCGGAAAGCCTTTCGGCGAGCGAGAGGGTTTGAGAGAAGAAGTGGTGTGTAAGCCTTAGAAATCCGGGAATATGAATGTACTTTTAGTCAACACTTCGGATAGGATGGGTGGTGCTGCTATAGCTGCCATCCGTTTGATGGATGCCCTTAATGCAAACGGTATTAAGGCCAAGATGTTGGTGCGCATCAAGCACACCGACTCGCTTACGGTTTCTGCCTTGCCGCAGACATTCAAGTTGAAGTGGAATTTCGTCTGGGAAAGGGCTCTCGTCTGGATTCATAACCGATTCCGGAAGAAGAACCTATGGCAGATGGATATTGCCAGTATGGGTACGGATATCACACAGCTGGAGGAGTTTAAGTGGGCGGATGTGATTCATATTCATTGGGTTAACCAGGGCTTTCTTTCTGTGAGCAATCTTGAGAAGATTGTGATGAGTGGCAAGCGCATCGTCTGGACGCTTCACGACCAATGGCCTTATACGGGCATTTGTCACTATACTGATGGATGTGAGCGTTTCCAGGAACATTGTCATCATTGTCATCTGCTGGACGAGAGAAAAGAAAAGGACTTGTCATACAGATTGTTTGACAAGAAGATGAAACTCTACCGGCTCGTCAATCGCATCACCTTTGTGGGATGCAGCCAGTGGATAGCCGACCTGGCAAAGAAGAGTGCCTTGCTGAAAGGGTGCGAGCCAGACAGGGTGAATGGCACCATTCCGCCTTGCAAGGTTGTGCACATCCCCAATACTATCGACCAGAATGTGTTCTGTCCTACCGACAAACTCAAAGCCCGTGATGCCCATGGATTGCCTCACGACAAGATGCTTCTGCTTTTTAGTTCGATGAAGGTCACAGATAAGCGTAAGGGAATAGATTATCTTGTTGAGGCCTGCCGGTTGCTCAAGCAACAGCATCCGGAACTGAATGATAGGATTGGCATCGTGGTGGTGGGACAAAAGGCAGAAGAGATGAGCGGCATGTTTCCTTATCCTCTTCACTCCTTGTCCTATATCTCTGACGAGCATAGCATGGCTCTGCTGTATTCATCAGTAGATGCTTTCGTAACCCCCTCTTTGCAGGATAATCTGCCCAACACCATTGTGGAGGCAATGAGTTGTGGCACGCCTTGTGTGGGATTCAGGGTAGGAGGTATTCCTGAGATGATTCATCACCAAATTGATGGCTATCTGGCTGAGACACAGAATGCCCAAGACTTATCAGATGGCATTATGTATGTTCTTGAAAATCGTGAGTGCCTGTCAAAGGCTGCAGCACAGTATGCGGCTCGAACGTATAACCCTGGCCGTGTGGCTCGCCTTTATGAAGAGGTCTATCAGTAAATATGAAAAAGACTTACCCTTTAATTAGCATAGTAACCGTAACCTACAATGCCGGCGAAGTGCTCGAACGCACACTTCGTAGTGTTGAGGCTCAGGCTTACCCCCGTATTGAGCATCTTCTTATTGATGCCTGCTCAAAGGATGCTACTTTGTCGCTGGTTCGCCAGTATGTGGAGCGCAACACACAGCCCTTGCATAATATTCGCATCCTTTCTGAACCTGATAAAGGTCTTTATGATGCCATGAATAAGGCTATCGGCATGGCAGATGGCGAATACATTGTGTTCTTGAACGCCGGAGACAAACTGCATACTTCCAACACGATCGAGGAAATGGTGCAAAAGATTGACTGGGAACATAGGGGTGTCAATCCTGCTGTCGTATATGGGGAAACCGACCTGGTTGATAATGAAGGGAATTTCATTCGCCATCGACGTTTGCAAGCTCCCGAAAAGCTGGTTTCACGTGGTTTCCTGAGTGGCATGCTGGTTTGCCATCAGTCGTTTTATGTACGTACAGACATTGCCCGTATGCATCGTTACAATTTGGATTATCGTTTTTCTGCAGATTATGATTGGTGCATCCGGATTTTGAAATATGCGGAGAGACGTCGTCTTCAGATTGTCAATACTCACCTTATCCTAACAGATTACCTGAACGAAGGACTGACGACAAAGAATCATCGAAAGTCGTTAAAAGAACGTTTTCATATTATGTCACACCATTATGGTCGTCTTTCAGCCATTGGTGCTCATTTGTGGTTTGTTGTCCGCTCTGTTATTAAACGCTAAATTGCCTGATAAAACATTTTTGACAAAATTGATGTAATTCTTTTGCAGGGTTGGTATCGAAGAAAAAGTAAACGTAGCAATCCCAAATAGTTTGAAGCGTGCAGTAATATTCTGTATATCATTGGTATAAGACTTTCCTGATTTTGATTTTGGCTTGTGTGTTGATGTGTTTTAGGAATCCTTCGGGAAAGTATCGGGATTCCTACGGGAATATATCGGGATGATTACGGGAAATTGAAGGCTTATGTAAATTCTCTTTTTGTGTTGTCAAAAACATTGTCATTTCGGATGTCTTTCAATAGGTAAACTTTGTTACTTTCCTAATCTTGTTTGTTTCAAAAATAGGTTTTGGTTGAGTTATTGGACTGTTCGGTTTGTATTGCAAAGATAATGTCTATAGGTCATTTTGCAGGATGAGGTACCCTTTAACACTCTGTAAATGATAGCGTTCTAAGCGTTCAAAGTTTCAAACCTCTATTTCTGAGTTTTTCTTGACGCCAAAGAAATCCTTTTTTTGCACTAAGCATATTACATCAAGCAGAAGAATTAGGCAATGAAAAATCACGGATTACATGCCCTTCAATTTGATTCGCATGTAATCCGTGATTAAATGATATGGAGAACTAACTCTTTTCTAGTACTTACTTTTCTACGTTATTCTTGCTTTCCCTCTTTGCCTTAATAATTGGTAAGGCGATTGCTCCTATCAGCATAAGTGCCAGTAAGATAAGTGCAATGTAGGCAATGGTGTCGGTAGTGTGAACTGATTGTGGGTCGAACTTTAGAATAATGTGATGCTTGCCTCCGTCAATACGGATGGCACGGAGAACATAATCCACTCGTGCAATCTCCACTTCATTTCCATCTACTGTAGCGGTCCATCCTGGATAGTAGATTTCAGAGAATACCACAACACCTCCTTGCTTTGACTCTGCCTCATATCCCAATTCGTTGGCTTCGTATGCTGTGAGGGTAATTTGTGCAGTCGAATCAGCTTTTGCCTCGCCCAAAATGCTTTGGAAACTCTTGTTGGCAACGGCAATCTGCTTGGTGTTGATGCTGCCAAGCATGGACAGCTCGTCATCCGCATTATCCACGTACTTCATGTTATCCACAAACCAGGCATTTCCGTTGGCATGAGGATTCAGAATGGGGATGCGTCCATTGTCCTTCAAAGGAAGTATCATGTACTTCATGTTAAGCATGTTGAGGACGGGGTAAAGTGAATCTCCGTTTACCTGAGTCATGTCACCCCCTACGCTTACTGCTGCATTTTGTGCCTGGGCAGATTCCTTTGCAATGTGTGCCTCGATGAGTTCCTGATAGCGACGCAGTTTTGCGGCATGGTATCCACCGATGCTTTTGTGGTAGGTTGACGTACTGTTGTCGTTGAAGGTGTTGACTGAAAGGTTCAATACGCGATAATAGAGCGATGGATCCTGAAGGATGACTTCGTCTGCCTCTGTCTTGGGGAACATCTGTTCTGCTGGACTTGGATTGACGAACATTTCGTCGTTCAGATAGCGTTTGTTTACTGCCCACATATCCACCAAGCACAATACGGTTAGGCAGGTAACCAGAACGGAGGGCTTCAGTTTGCCTGCTCGGAATATCATCAGGATTGCGAAACCAATAATGATGATGAAGAAACTACGCATACAGTCGCTTGTAAACATAGCTTTTCGCATGGTTGAAATGCTTGCAAGAATCTGATCTGCTGTTCCTTGATCCATATAGCCTTGTGCAACATACTGGTTTAACCCTTCTGTGTCGTTAGAGCATGAGTATGAACCCATGATGCCTGGGAACAACCACAGAAGCAGGCAAACTCCGGCTGTAAGTCCTAATGAGATGTACACACTATTCATGGTGCGTTTCTCACGCATAGTCTCTGGCTTATCTATGAGTTGTTTTAATGCCAGCAAGCCTAACAAAGGCATAGTGAATTCTGCTATTACAAGAATACTTGCCACCGTACGGAATTTGTCATACATCGGCATGTAGTCAAGGAATAAGTCCGTAAACCACATGAAGTTGTGTCCCATCGAAAGCAGTACGCTCAATATAGTTGCACCCAAAAGGCACCATTTCATGGGTCCTTTCACGATAAGCAATCCAAGGATGAAGAGGAAGCATACAAATGCACCGATATACACGGGACCACTTGTGCCTGGTTGCTCTCCAAAGTATTGAGGGAAAGCTTGATAAACACCCATGTAGTTGAGGTTTGCATCAGCCTTCTTCATGGCTGTGCTGTTCTGCGAGAGTGGCACGCTGGCTCCACCCTTGGTATTGGGAATCATCAAGGTGAGCAGCTCGTCCCCTCCATAGCTCCATGCGGTAATGTAGCTGCGCTCCAATCCGCTGTCAGTTTGATCTGCTGCGTTCTTCGTCTTGGATGTCAGCTCGCTTTTGCTTCGCATGGTCTCCTTGCTGTACTCCCAGGTATGGAACAGGTTAGAGAGGTTGACAGTTACGCCCAGTATGCCTCCCACAGCAAGGCAACCTGTTGCTTTCATCCACTTCTTGGCTTCTCCTTTCTTGATGGCATCAATCAGGTATGCCAATGCCATGAATGCGATAACGAACAAGAAGTAGTAAGTCATCTGTACGTGGTTGCTGAACACTTGCAAAGCTGTAAAGATGCCAGTCACAGCAGTTCCCCACAAGTATTTACCTCTATAGCAAAGCACCATACCGCCAATTGTGGGAGGTATGTAGCATAGTGTCAGAAGCTTCCAGATATGTCCGGCTGCAATAATGATGAAGTAGTAGCTGGAGAATGCCCATAGTACTGCTCCCAATGCTGCCATCCACGTCTTGAAATCGAAAGCACGAAGCATGATGTAGAATCCCAATAGCATCATGAAAACGTATGCCACCACGTTGGGGAGCCAAAGTTGGTAGATGCTTTGTGCCTTGCCCAAAACGTCGCTGCTATTGTATGAGGGAGCCATCTGGTAGGTTGGCATTCCCGAGAACAGAGTATTTGTCCAACGAGTACGCTCACCATCGTGTGTGTCCCTGTAATGCTGCATCTCAATACCGCTGCCCACAGCACCACTGTGGTCAACTCCCGTCAGAACCTTGCCATCCTTGACTGGTTCAAAAAAATACACGAAGGCGATGATGACAAAAGCCATCACCGCCAGCATGTCGGGAAGAAATTTCTTCAAAGTCCCCATTACTTACGCAAACCAAGAGCCTTTACGATTGCACGATAACGGTTGATGTCGCGTGACTTGAGGTACTTCAACAAAGCACGACGCTTACCAACCAAACCGGTCAATGCACGCTCGGTGCTGTGATCCTTGCGGTTCTCCTTCATGTGCTCAGTCAAGTGAGCAATGCGGTAGGTGAACAACGCAATCTGGCTCTCTGCGCTACCGGTGTCGGTAGTTGACTTGCCATACTGACCAAAAATCTCTTCTTTCTTAGCTGAATTCAAATACATTGTTGTATGTTTTTGATGTGAAACTTGTTTGCGGAACAGCAACCACACACTGGCACTATATCGCAAATGCGAGTGCAAATTTACGACAAAAAATGAAACTATACAAATTTAGTCGTTAAAAATTAAATATTTAGGCCCTGAATCTGTTCATAAGAGCCTTCTTTCAGTTTTTATGGTGCTTTTTATGTTCTCTATTTGGCTGTTTTGGTTGGTTTGAAGGTGGCTACGATGTGGTTATTGCCTGCGCACGTGTTTCCCCCGTTCGGCTTACGTGTTTTACGTAGGATGAACGGAGGAAGGTCGGGGGCAGCTCGGGGAAGTGCTTACTCATATACCTTATAATAAAAATACAAAATTGCTTCAATTTATGTGTTTTGATTTTACGAATGTGTTTCAGGCGGGATATAATCACCGTCCCAAAAGCCCATCTGTATGAACTTGAAAAAGTAGATAGCGTGAGAGTGCGAACTCTTCCTAAATAAAACAGGCCTTCCTGTGTTTTTTTACGAATTGTTTCATGCTTTTTTGTTGGCTTGCATATAATTTGAAATTTGCTGCTTAAGTGCGTGAAAACGAACAATTATTTGAGAAAATGCGATTGCTTGATTTTTTTCTGCATTTTTTTTTGATATTGTTTGTGTGTTTGTATAATTAGTTGTAATTTTGTTCCGATTTTCTATGCTTTATAGCGTAATTAATAAGTGACAAGTGTATAAAAAGTGAGTATAATCTTAACAAAATTGCTTATGAAAAGGATATTTTTAAGTATGCTAGCTGTGATTGGCGCTTTTTC
>JAKSLO010000105.1 GCA_024401185.1 Bacteroidaceae bacterium
ACGTCAGCAACCTCCGTCGCCGCCTCTACCGCAAGCTGACCGGCAAGGATGGCAGCGGCGCGGACCTGGACGAGCTGGTGAATGGCCTGTGCAGATAGGCACAAAAAAAGCATCCCGGTGAGGGGATGCTGTATGGGAAGTTAAAACAGGTCGGAATGGGAGCCGGTTCGAATCAGGGAAATAAGCTTGATCTCTTCATCTTTTTTGTAAATCAGAAGCCAATCGGGAGAAATGTGACATTCTCTATGTCCTGCATAATTGCCGGTAAGGGCATGATCACGGTTCTTGGGCGGAAGGTTTCTCCACTGGCCAGTATGCACACAACTTCGATTAGCTTTTCTATATCAAGACCACGCTTCTTTGCCAATTTGACATCCTTGTCATATTGGTGTGTAGCTTGGATATTATAGCTCATACATGTGTTTCTTGAAATCATCAATTGTGGCAAAAGAAGTTACTTTGCCTTCCTCTGCCTCCTTAATGGCCTTCATTGTGGCGGTACTTGCATGATTTTGTGAGGTTTCATTCTCCAGCAAACGCTCAGCCAACCATTTCTTATTTCTTTTGCTCAGGGACAGGGTCTGAATGTATTGCCAAAGTCCTTCAATCTGTGCTGTACTCATAATATCTGTCTTTTATGTGCTACTATATAAGTATTTCCTCGGCAAAGATAAGACTATTCCCTGAACCGGCAAAACATAATCTCGGAATTCTTCATAAGATTGCTTGTTTTTAGTGTTTTACTTTTGCACGTTAACTAAAGTATGTGTATGGATGGTTGCTTCACTTTTGGTCTACAATAGTTTGAAACGGATGGAGGCAATGATGTTGCGAGGCCGAAGCTGAGAGGTCTGGCAGTAGATGTCCAGGCCGCTGTAGCTGACACGGGTGTACTGGCGCTGGTCGAAGAGGTTGTTGGCTTGGAGTTCCAGGTCAACGCGCTTCAGTTTCAGCTTGGCCTTGGCATCGCCAAACCAGGCATGGCGGTTGGTGGTGGTGAGGTTGTTGTAGTTGTCCTCTGCTGAGAGTGTGAGGGTGAGCGTCTTGGTGGGGTAGAGGCTCATGGAGAGGCGCTGGGTGTTGCTCCTGACACGGCGAGCCTCCTCCTGATGCCCCTCGGTATAGCTGCGGCTGCCCGCAAAACCACAGCTATAGACCACGCCCATCCAATCGGCAGGACTGAAGGACAGCGATCCGCCATAGCTGAGCGACTGGGCATTGAACTGGTAGAGCTTGTCGGCAATGAGTCGCTCGCTCTGGGTCAGTGCATAGCTGGCAAAGACACGGACGGAGGAGCGTAGGAAGTCGAAGCCCTTGCTGGCCTCGCCGTTCACGCTGTAGTTGTCGGCCACGGTGGGCTGATCCACTGCCTGGATGACGCTGGTAGCCCCCTCGTATGTGTAGCCATAAATCTGATTATCGTGGCTGCGACGGAAGTTGAAGCCGATGTTGGCAAAGAGGGCCTGCAGGGCATTGCGGTAGCGTAGGTTGATATTCGCCCCATAGTTTTTTGTCTCGGAGAGTTGCTCTACGTAGGAGCGCTGGAACGTGCGGTAGTTGCTCATGATGTAACCCGAGTAGATGCCGCCCGGATCGCCCACCGTCTTGGAGTAGTTGACGCCACCATTCAGCCAGAGGTCGCGTGTGATGTCCCACCAGAAGTTGAGCGAGGGGAAGAAGAGCAGGTGTGTGTAGCTGTGGCGGTCCTGGCGGATGCGGTCGTCGAGCATCTGGCTGTAGAGGTTGAGGGGCAGCCCCAGCGTGAAGCTGTAGTTGTGGCGCTCGTACTTGTAGGACTGGTCGAGTGCCACGGAATAGGTGTTGTACCAGAGGTCGTTACGAGCCTGGACCCCCTCCCCGCTCCCCCTAAAGGGGGAGTGTAGTATGGATTCTAGGTCGTGACTGTTTTCCCCTTTTAGAGGGAACGGGGAGAGGATCTGTAAGTCGGTAACGATGCCGTGCAAGTTGGCCGAAGCTCTGATGCCGTAGTTGAACTTGAAGTAATCTGCCACGGCAATGTTATACCCCGTATTGAACTGACCGGCAATGTGGTGCGAGGTGATGTCCTGGGAAGACCAAGACCAAGACCCCCCAACCCCCTGAAGGGGGAGACAGTTCTCTTGCGTATTGGTTACATCCCCTTCTTCCAGCAAACCTCCAGCAGTAATGTCTCCCCTATTTTCTCCCCCTAAAGGGGGTTGAGGGGTCTGGGTCTGTATCTCTGCAGTGAGCGTATTGGGCCGCTGGGCATAGCCGGCCGAGAAGTGCAGGTCGAAGTTATTCTTACCAATGTTACGGAAGGTGTTGAAGGTCTCGGACACGGAAAGCTCAGGGCGGTCGAAATGCTGGCGCACACGCTCGTCGCCATAGCTGATGGGGGTGGCTCCTGTCCGGTTGGAGGATAGCCATCCATCTACATTGTCCGAGTTCCAGTTGGTGTCGAACTTCAAGACGTTGGCCACGAAGCCCGTCAGTGAGTTCAGGTTGTAGCGTGCCTGGATGTTCAGGTTGTTCACCTTCGTCTCGCTCGTCATCGTCTCCTGTGTCTGCAGTCGGCTGTCCTCGCTGAGGAAGTGGTCGGACATGCTGCTGCCTTCGCGACGGATCCGGTCGTTGTAGTAAGCGATGTTGAGTCCCAGTTCACGGTCACCCCTGAGCTTCTCCAGATGATTCATCGTGAGGATATGCGAGTGATTGTCGAAGGTTCGCTTCTGTGGCAATCCCGAGCCGCTGGGCAGCACAACACCAGTTGGGCAGAAAGGATAGAGTCCTACGCTGTTGATGCCGGAGTAGTGTTCGGTGAGTTCCTTCGACACGTCGTCGCCCGTGTTATTACCTTTATATAATGTCATGTTCTGACGTGTCTTGGCAAAGTACATGCCCACAAGTTCGGCTGTCCAGAGAAAGGACCCCCCAACCCCCTTTAGGGGGAGTAAGTTAGGGGAGTCCTCTGATGTACTATTGTATTCAGCTCCCCCTAAAGGGGGTTGGGGGGTCCAGGGCTGGGGGGTCTTGGTCTGTACTCCCATCCCCACCATCGTGTTGCTGGCCACGGTTCCCTGGGCAGCATCCTTCCGCTTCAGAGTGATAGCCACATCGTCGGTCAGTTCCTTGCCCTCCAGCATCTTCACGGATTGGTGGTGCTCCATCACTTGCACAGAAGCAACATCCTTGGCATTGATGTTGTTCGTAGCCAGACCATAGCGACCCTGCAGTAAGTCCATCTCCTCCACATAGAACTTCTTGATAGCCTTGCCGTTATACTTGATGCCACCACTTTCCGATACCTCGATGCCCGGCATACGCTTCAATACATCGCCAATGACGCGGTCGCCTTGCTCCGTATAGGCTGCCACGTTGTAACTGATGGTATCGCCATTCTGCCGGATCTTCTCTGCCTTCACGCTCACCTCCTTCAACTCCGTTGCCTCCTCCTTCACTGTGAAGTTGAGTCGCTGACTGCGGTTGGCAACCATACGTGCCTGATTACCAATACCAAATCCCGATACGCTAACGGTCACGGAATCGGCATCCGTCTTGAACTCCAGTTTGTACTGTCCCTTCTCGTCCGTATCGGCATAAGCAATCATGCTGCCACTGCCTTGGGGCGAGACGGCCACAAAAGCATCCACAGCCTTGCCCTGCTCGTCGAGCACAGTGCCTTGAATGGTGGTCTGGGCAGATAGAGTGTGTGAAAACATTGCTACAAGAAGCAAAAGAAGATATCGTTTCATGGTGATGAATGTTTGATAGGGTATGTTCCTGTTTTATGATGTCTTTTCAATAAGACGTAGAAAAGGGAAAATCAAATACCCCCAAACACCATGAAATAGACTACTTTCGCACGTTTTGCGAAAGTGCAAATGGCTTGCAAAATCCGTGTAAGTAGTTTGTTATGCGTAGGTTGCAGGCTTATGAGACCTGTCTAGTAGAAATCTTCAATAGGTAAGTCCGAAATGCCATAAAGGTATGATAATGTCGTGGCCGTATTCAATGTCGTCACGCACCACTATGCCGTTTGGTACATCCTCAATTTGCTTCTTTCCTTTTTTCTTCCCACCAATTTCAAATGTATATTGATTGATCTTGAAGTCTGATTCTCGCGACGATGTAATAGCGTATTTTTCGCGTAACTGATTATAGAAAAATGTTTCGCGCAGGTTGCCAATGTTGGGATTTCCTCCAGCAAGGGTAGTCATCAGACTTGGGTTGTCCACATACACCTTCTCCACCTTTCCCAACGCCATGAGACCGCTTGTGTCATCGCGCAGTTGACCTATCATGCCTGTTTTCTCCAGATATAGCAGATAGTCTGGGATATTGTTTTTGCTGACTCCTATCTCGCGTGCAAGACTTTCCGCATTGGGCTTCACTGGTGCTAAGCCAGAGACAATGACCAGCATCTGCTTTAGCTTGCGAGCTGTGGATGCTTTCATGTCTGCATATTGCGGAATGTCAACCTCTATGGTCTGGTTGACTACCTGTAACATACGTGTGGCGAATCTGCCTTCCTTGGCAAACGGATAGTAACCATCGCACAGATATTGACGGAAATATGGCAATGGGTGGGGAAGGGCTGGCATTGATACCTTGTGGGCAAGGATGTCCTCAAGCGTATATACAGGCACTTTGATCTCATGGTATAGCTCCAGATATTCACGGAAAGAGAGTCCTTGCATATACTCCAATACTACACGGCGACTTAGGTCTGCCTCTCCTTTAGTAATGTCAAGAACTGACGATCCCGTGAATGTAACTTTCAGTTCATGGTGTTTGTCATAAATTTGTTTCAATTCGCTTGACCATCCACTATATTTGTGCACCTCGTCAATGTACAGATGTGTGCCACCTTCCTTCACAAACTCATCTGCAAGTGCTGAGAGGGAGTGAGTAGAGAAGTACGAATCATCAGCAGTAACGTAAAGATGTATACCATCATTGCGATTCTCAATGATGTATTGAAGTAACATGGTTGATTTTCCGACACCACGTGGACCAACTATTCCTGTCAGCCGACCTTGCCAATCCACTTCTGTGTACTTGTAACGCTTGAAACTTGTGGGAGTGAGTCGTAATTGCTCCTCCATATATTCATATAGTGAGTTGTCTATCATAAGCAGCGATTATTCTATTGTTCCTTTTTTTGCTATATCTGCAGAATAACATTAATTTTCGATGCAAAGATAATAATAATCCCTCAATGAAGGATACTTTCTTGTAAAATAATCCCTCAATGAGGGATGAAAATACCATAAATCGTCCCTCAATGAGGGATTTTCGTGCATATTGAGGCACTTTATTATGAAATATAGTGCTCAGTTTGTGGTTTCTATTCCAATTCAAGTTGTTCGTAGGGGCGGTTCTTGAATTGTGCACCTGCCTCTGGTGATAGTACCCTTACCCAGTTGACATTGATTTTCTTCTGCAACTTCAACATGTGTTCGCGTGACACCTTCCTGAAGCGTGAGAAGTCGTATGTCATGATTGGGCGTTTTGTCTTTTCCAGTTTGACCAACTCGAAGGTGTATTCCATCTTGCTGTCTGATATATTAACGATGAGACCGGGCAGACCTCCGAACTTCCATGGGCCGCGACGGATGGGAACCTCCTGTGTAAACCAAGCCTCGTAGTCACGGCCTCGCCAGTGGCAGGTGGCGCGTTGGCACATGTAACCCTGGATGGTCTTTGTCTCGTCTGACAGAGTCCACTGCTGCGTGGGGCAGGTCTCGGTGTACTGACAGCACTCCTTCTCCAGATTGGCAGGCATGAAGGCATACTCCGTCAGCTGACCATCCTTGATGTAGATCTCGTCGAACTGATACTCCGACCAATAGTTTGGATACCTGCCACCGAAGTCCTGTGGTGCATAGCCGCTTGCAGCGCCATTCTTTATTAGCTTTGGCTGGTGGGTGGAGTCGCTATGTGCTACGAAGTAGCTGGCATACTTGGTGTACTGTTTGCCTACCTGCAGCCATCCGAGGTCGATGTACGTGCTCTCGTCCTTGATGTCCTTGGCATTGAAGGCATAGTACACCGTCACTTGGGCATCGTCAATCTTAGTGGTTGGCACCTTCCTGCGATAGGAAGGCGGTATCTCTGCCTGCTTCCATTGACCCCAACAAAAGGAAGGAATCAGGAATGCAGCGAGGAGGTATAAAAGTTGTCGTTTCATATTATCGTCGTTTTAGTATTCGCACATAGGCCAACTATGCATTACGCATTAGGCATTATGCATTATTCTAGCTCCAACTGGTCGTATGGATAACGCTTGGTGAGCAATCTGCCATCCAACGTCATGCGACCGCTCAATTCGTTGTATTTGACATTCCATTCGCGCTGTGCCTTCCACACCTTCTTGCGGTTGGTGTCCTTGAAGAAACGATCCTCCAACTGGTAGATGGGAAATGAACCTTTCTCTACAGCTACTGCCTCCCATGTATAGAGATTCCTTGTGTCATGGATTTTCATAATCAGACCCGGCAATCCACCAAACTTCCAAGGTCCCGACTTCATGGGGATGGCAGAAGTGAACCACGCCTCATAGTCTCGGCCTCGCCAGTGGCATGTAGCTTTCTGGCAGGAATAGCCACAGATGGTTTGCTTCTCATCAACCAGATTCCATTGCATGGTGGGGAAGGGCTCCTTGTATCGGTATTGCACAAACTCTGCCGATGGCATCACAGCCCATTCGGTCAGTTCATTGCCACGAACATAGATTTGCGAATATTGATATTCCGACCACCAATCCTTCTTGTCGCCTTTCAGGTTGAGTGCATTGGGGTAGTAGGTTTTATTTGGATTCTTCTTCAGCCATTCACGCAGAGCAATGTCGTTTTCCGATAGGAAATAGCTGGAGTACTGCGTCATGCCCTTGTCCGTAAGCAACTGCCCGCAGTCAATCCATGTATCCATATCACTCAAATCCTTCGGTTGAAAGGCATAGCGGATCCTGATTTTGCTGGTACCTATGACGGTGGCTTTCTTCACACCATAGCTGGGTTGCATGGGTCTGCCAGGCATTCCTTGCTTCCGCTGTGCAAATGTTGGCAAGACAATCAGCATGATTGCAATAATCGATAAAGCTCTTTTCATGATTATATATTTATGAGGTTATTCCAATTCCAAGGGTTCGTAAGGTGTGACCTTGGATATTAACTGCCCAGTCTTAGGGTCACGAGCACCCCCTGCCTTTGAATAGTCTCGGTTTGCTGCTATTTGTAATTTATGAATATGTTCACGAGAGTCCTTTCGGAAACCATCATACTTGCGTTTGGTTATAGGAAAATTGCCTGAGCGTAAGCTGACTGCTTCCCATGTGTACAGGCTGTCTTTGTCGTGGATTTTCATTATGAGGCCTGGCAATCCTCCGAATATCCAAGGGCCAAGATGTACAGGAATTCCAGCTGCAAACCATGCCTCGAAGTCGCGACCTCGCCAATGGCAGGTTGCTCGTTGGCAATCATGTCCAAGGATTGTGTTGTGCTCTTCGTGCAGTGTCCATGCCTGGCTTTCGACAGGTTCGGTGTAATAGGCATTGTATCGCTCCATGTAACTGGGCATCCATGCGTAGAGGGTATGCTGACCATTCTCTGTATAGATGTCTGTAAACTGATACTCGCTCCAGTAGGTGCTTTTGCGGCCATCAGGACAAAATACCCTAGGGCGACTTCTGGCATTCGGGTTGCGTTTGTTGAAATCATCGCAGAGAGAGTCGTTCAACTCGACAAAGCGGCTGTAGTGCTTGCTGATGTCCTTTCCTGCACGAAGCGCATGCAAGTCGATGTAGGTACGCTCGTCGCTGATGTCCTCTGCATTGAGTGCATACATGACTTCCACTTGCGCCTTGCCTATTTCCTCTGGGTGCCCCATTCCTTTGGATGAAGGCCGCATGACGTGACCCTGCTTCTGTTGCGCACTTGCCCCGCCGCACATGGCGGCGAGGACGATGATGATGGTGATGATACGTCTGTTCATATTGCTATATGTTTTGTTATTCTAATTCAATTGGCTCGTAATGTACTGGCAGTGGTTGTGGGCCTTCCACGCGCACCCAGCCTAAGGTGCGATGGCTGTCCTCATTGACCTTGCGCTCGAATTTTAGGACTTTGGAGCGGCTGATGGGGCGGTGCTTCTTGTATGGGTTCGAAAGCATGGGAGCGCGAGCCTTTTCCACACGCACACACTCGAAACTGTAGAGCTTGTCCGTGTCATAAACCTTGACTATCAAGCCGGGTAGGCCGCCGAATTTCCACGGGCCGAAGCGCAAGGGAATCTCTGTCGTGAACCATGCCTCGAAGCCCCGTCCATGATAGTGGCAAGTGGCTTTCTGGCAATGGTAGCCGAGGATGGTGGCCGTGTCCTGCGTCAGCGTCCACTGCTGTCCGGGGTACGGCTCGTCGTAGTAGCAGTTGTATGCAGGGTCTGGCTCGCGGGTGTAGGTTCTCACTTTCCCGTCCTCTATGAACCATGTGTGAAACTGCATCTCGCTCCAGTAGCCCTTGCCCCCACGTCCCCGAGGTGCAAACTGGCTAGGGTAGTTGCCGGAACGGTTGTGCCGCTGATAGACCGTGATGAGCGAGTCCGATTCCCAGACATAGTAGCTGTAGTACTTATTGCGCGTCTTGCCTATCTCAAGCCGCTGGAGGTCGAGGTACGATTGCTCATCCTCTATGTCGAGCGCGTTGAGAGCATACCATATCCTCACCGATGCCGTGTCCACTACGACGTACTTGTCAATGTTCGACTTCGTCATGTATGGCACTTTTCCTTGTTTCTGTTGCGCACTCGCCCCGCTACACACGGCGGCGAGGACGATGATGATGGTGATGATTTTCTTGTTCATATTGCTATGCGTTTTTGTTATTCCAATTCCAACGGCTCGTAGGGATAGACCTTTGAGAGAGCATTGCCATCCATATCTTTCCATCCCAGTGTCTTTGCGGGGTTCTCGTTGATTTTCCGCTCCAGTTTCAGCACGGTCTCGCGCTTGATGGGTTTGCGGCGGGCGTATTTGCTCCTGACCATTGGCCTGCGGACGCGCTCTACGCCGGTACACTCGAAGGTGTAGAGGTGGTCGGTGTCATAAGCCTTGACGATGAGACCAGGCAGTCCCCCGAACTTCCAAGGTCCATAACGCACGGGAATCTCCGTTGTGAACCAAGCTTCAAAGTCGCGACCATGATAGCGGCAAGTAGCCTTCTGGCACCTATAGCCGCAGATAGTAGCTGTATCTTGCGTCAAACTCCATTTCTGATCGGGGTATGGTTCGTCGTAATATCCTTCGTACTGCGAAAGACGTTCCCGATTATAGGTTCTGATATTACCTTTCTCTGCTATCAGCACATGATACTGCAGCTCGTTCCAGTTCCCATCACCATTGCGCCCACGAGGCAGCAGTTTCTTTGAGAAGTTGCCTGAACGGTTAGTTTTTTGGTCAACGGTGCGAAGCGAGTCCGATTCCCACACAAAATAGCTGTAATACTTATTGCTATGCTTGCCAATCTCCAGAATCTGCCAATCGATGTAGGTGTTCTCATCCTTGATGTCCAGCGCATTCAAGGCATACCACACCCTAATTGAAGCCGTGTCAAACGGCACATACTTGTCGATATTGGAAAATGCCACATAACCGATATGACTTTGTTTCTGCTGTGCAAACAGCGTGCACGAGCAGAATGCTAATAGCGTCAATAATAGATGTCTTTTCATGATGATTCTCCTTTTCTGTTTTATGATGTCTTATCAACAAGACGCAGAAAAGGAGATGTCAAATACCTCTAGACATCAAAAAAATGACTACTTTCGCACGTTTACGACTACTTTCGTACGTTTACGA
>JAKSLO010000106.1 GCA_024401185.1 Bacteroidaceae bacterium
GACGGATTCGAACCGCCGACCCTCTGCTTGTAAGGCAGATGCTCTGAACCAGCTGCGCTAATCGCCCATGGCATTCGAGTTTTTGTTGTGAACCTCTGTTCTTTCTCGTTTGCGGGTGCAAAGGTAGGGACTTTTTCCGATTCCTCCAAATCTTTTTGCAACTTTTTTTAAAAAAAATGTATTTTTCTCTGTTTTACCCCTAATTTAAGGGTATTTTTGCACACTTTTTGCAAAAATGCGCAATCATTTCACCAATATAAGTACTCTAATTCACACATGCGCTTTGGGTCGCACAAAAGCATTTTTTCCTGTTTCTGATAGGTAAAACTTCATCTTTATCTTAAAAAATAGTGAATTTATGTTTCACAAACCTAACTTTAACAGTAAAGACAAAGGCCGCCAGCTCCTTCATTGATAGTTTTTTTTGACGACAGAGAAGCATCAGAGGAGTCTAAACTCAAAATATTCCTGGTTTGTTTACTACTTGCCTGTAATCCGATCACCTATTTAAGCACTTATTTTCCTCTTAGGTTCACCCTACTTCTACTCAATTGGCTTACGTCTGGCTTACGTAAAAACACGTAAGCCAGACGTAAGCCAACTGAGTGAAACACGAGTGAAGGCCGAAGGAACACGGAACATTGGCTGAACATCCCGGCTTTTCATCGGTAGTCGTTGCAAAGGTAGGCAGCAACGTGCTCACACAGGCAGGTGGAAACAAATCATCGATAAATTGATTCAATGGTAACTCGAGTCACCTCGCAACATCCCATATTGTGCATTGCAAAGTACGAAAGCTTGAAAGAGTGAATTGTACATCATGAATTATGCATTGTGAAGGTGGAAGGGCCCGACGGAGTCAATTACGAATTGCATATTGTGAATTGTGAATTATGCATTGTGAATTAAAAAAAGGAGAGTCCCTCACGGAACCCTCCTTACAACTATCCAACAAAAATTAGTTTTTCATTTCGGCATAGTTCACCTAAAATCGGTGTAGCTATGCAGCAAGTTACTTCGTTACTTGTCCAAAGCTAAGTCCTTCTTTGCGTCGAATGTGTTGCGGAGCACTTTAGTTTCCATATCACGACTTGCAGAAAGCTTAGGCTCGCAAGGAGTAACAATGGTGATGCAAAGTTCTTCACCCTCGTTGCCAAGAGACTCGATGCCGTTGCTGTTGATTGCCAGCACACCGTCCTTTACTGTCACCTTGACTGCATCAGTCAAATACTTGTTCTCTGCTACGATGTTGACGCTGTAGGTCTCACCTGCTACGATGCGAACACGAGCGGGAACGTTAACACGCACTTCGTTGAAAGAAGTAGTCTCAACACGCTTTGCGTTTGCGGTAGCTACCATCATGATGGCGCATACCAGAATCATCATCTTTTTCATAATACAATCTTTTTACCTTTTGTGTTTCGATTAAACTTCAACCGCCAGTCACCCTCTCTTGAGTGAACCGCAGAAGACTTGTTTTTTCCTGTTTCTTTTAATTACAATCTTTTTACCTTTTCCTAATACCTTATATATAATATACTGTATCCCGGATTTTGCCTCTCTCTTGAGGTCGATTTCTCTTTCACTTCCAAGGCCCTTTTGCATGTGGCTCAGTAGCCTCTTCTGTTGTTTTCTGATGCAAAGGTAAGGCCTTTCACAATACCCGCCAAACAAAAAACATGTTTTTTAGCATATTTTTGCCCATTCTTGACCTACATCAATATAAACATGAAAATATGTCATAAAACATATAGTAATTCGACAAAATGGCACGTTTTTATGTTGCTCAACATAAAAACAGCATATTTTTACGTTTTTTATTCAAATTACTGGCTTAAAGTTTTGATGTTTCAGAATAAAGCCTTACCTTTGCATCGCAATTGAGGGGAGCGACCCTACAAACATGATTGCAAACATTGAATGGTGCGTTAGTTCAGCTGGTTAGAATACATGCCTGTCACGCATGGGGTCACGGGTTCGAGTCCCGTACGCACCGCAAAGAAGGAAGCTCAAGGCTTCCTTTTTTTGTGCGTATCACTCTCACCCGTGCCCCTTCGGGTCAGGGTTGTTCGCCATAGGCTCACCAAGCTATAGCAGTCGAGTCCCGTACGCACCGCAAAGAAGGAAGTTTAGAGGCTTCCTTTTTTTGTGCGTATCACTCTCACCCGTGCCCCTACGGGTCAGGGTTGTTCGCCATAGGCTCACCAAGCTATAGTAGTCGAGTCCCGTACGCACCGCAAAGAAGGAAGCTTAAGGCTTCCTTTTTTTTGTGCGTATCACTCTACCCGTATAACTCAAAAAAAAAGAAAAACCGCCCACATGTCTGTCACAGACCTATGGACGGATGATGCATCTATTTAACTAACATTAATCCAAACCAAACTATTGGTTATTTTCTATATTACATGTTTGCTGTTTCAACATTGTTCTTATTCCCCCTCGGGGGTTAGGGGGGTCTCCTATATAACAAGCTTGCTGTTTCAGCATTGTTCTTATTCCCCCTCGGGGTTAGGGGGGGCTTTTATTTGCCGAAAATATACTTCTTCATCAGCTCCTGCATCTTGGCGGGAGATTCTGCAAGTGGCTTGCACTTGTCAACGATGTGCTGAACAAGTTCCTCGGGCATGCCTATAACCTTCTTCCACTCATCAACGCGATTGTACCAACGTCCTCTGCTGGTATTCTTATCCACCCAATTGTAACGGATAGGGTCGCGACCCATCTCGCTATACATCCCGTTCTTCAGGTAATAGGTGCCATACTCATGAGGCATAATCACATATTTGCCATTCTTTCCTTTCACAATCTCCGCACAGGCATACTCGCCATTGGCACGATACACCTTAATTTGGTTGTAGCTGTCGTTGATCATATTCTTGTTCTCACCCTCATACATCATCGACGTCATTTTCCACACACCAATGATGTCCTTGTCCGTAGGCTTCTGTGCCACGGCATTTCCAGGACATACAAGAAAAAAAAGCAGAGAAAACCATGCCACCATGCTTGCAAAACCTTTCTTTTTCATAAGTAATAATGTTTTTAGTTAGAAACTCAATTTCCATGTCAAGCCATCAAGACTTGAAGGATTTCGACGGCAAAGGTATGAACTTCACACCAACCGACCAAAAAAACGAGTTTGCAATTTGTTTGCATTTGACTGCACAACAGTTTGCAAGGGTTTGCAAACTGTTTGCAAACTATTTGCACAGCAAGCCATCACACTCATAATGAGGCAATAAACTCATCCCAGTCCTTACTTCCACCATTCTTGCCGAACACCTTCTTGTAGAGTCGGCTTCGTATGGTACTGATGGTGCTTGTGTCCTTACACATCAAGACGGCAATCTCGGAAGGCGTTGCACCAAACTTGAGCAGCAGACAAACCTGATGCTCCACCAGCGTCATCTTACGAAGGTCGAACAAGGTACTCGTAAAGCGTGGATAGACACGATTCAACTGGGCCTCAATCATATCCCAATCCTCTTGGCATAGCCTATCGCCTGCAGCTATACGTCGGTGCATGTTCTGATAGAAATCCGTATTGTGGAACTCCTCCTTCACGTCGTTCATAGCCATACGAACAGGTTCGGGAATCGCGTTCCTTTCCTCCGTGATCTGCTTCAACTCTTTCTCCACATGTTTTCTATACCTGTATTGCCGGAAGGCATAAAGGCAAACTGCCAGAATGCCCAGCACCACAAAAAACACAACGTAGGCATAGGTACGGTTCTCACGTTTCAGCAGCTTCTCTGCATCCGAAAACACATAGCCGGCAAGCGAGGTGTGGATATTCGACACATCCTTTTCAATCAGCCTCACGATAGAGACGATGTCATCAAACCTGTCATCGTATTTGTCCGTAGCCTTCCACGTGTACCTTAAGCCATATTCCTGTATCACGATGCAAGAGTCGTTCAGTACCTCCAGGGGCCTGGCGTTGTTCTCTTCCAGATAGATGTATTCGTCAGGTCCTTTCTGCACCAGGGAATAGCTTCCCATACCCAGGGGGATGAGCATCGTGCCATTAGGAACCGTTATGACTTGGCAGTTATAAAAACAACTATCATCAAAAAGGCGGAACCAAGTATAGTCGCCGTCCGAATACTCAAACATCTGCCCGTCCGGGTGTTGCCTTTGCTGAATTTCCCAAGCGCCCTTCAGCACGAGGCCTTCGTCTCGTTCCGTCTTGCTGCACGAGGCGCACATCACCAAACCCAGGATGGCTATAAAAATCTTTTGCATGACATTCTACCGTTTATATGAAATGAAGATGCAAAAGTACCCAAAATATCACTTTCAGCCAAGAAATATTGTTTGCAATTTGTTTGCATTTTGTCCGCAAGTGCCCAAAACGCATGCCAGACGGCAAGAAAGCGCCTGTTCGGCCTCACAAAAGCCATCTGGCATGCCACTTTGAGAGAGGTAGCCACTACCCTACTTTTTCTTCTGCACCTTTGTGGGTGAACCGCAGTTGAGGGTCACCTTCTGCGTTTTCATACCAGGGCACGAGACATTGACAGTTACCGATGAGGGCGTGTCGCCTGCTCTGAGGATGGCCAATACCGAACCGTTGAAGAGGTTGCGATGGTCGGTCACATTAAGTTCATCAGAGTTATGGTTGCCACTACTCATAGCCACCAAGGTGGCATTACCAGAGGCAATGCTGCAGGTAATCTCACCCGTAGCCGTCTGTACCCTACGGCCCTTGCTATCGACCGCCACGATGCGAAGATGCTGAAGGTCCTCACCATCTGCCTTCCAGCATGTATTGTCTGCCTCCACATACAGCTTCACGGCTTTCCCGGTCGTCTCTACCTTGTGGCGAGCCACCTCTTTGCCGTGGGTGCGGGCAATGGCCAGTATGTTGCCATCCTGATACTCCACATCCTTCCAGCGTATCTGGTTGCGCATCTTGGCATTCTTCTTGTCGTTTTGCTTAACGCCAACGCTCTTGCCATTGACAAGCAGCTCCACCTCATCGGCATTGGTGTAAGTGGTTATTTCCAGTTTCTGTCCAGGGGTACGGTTCCAATGGTCACTCTGTCCGTCGTTGCCGGTTTGCACCCCGTTCCACATCACATTGCCTCTCGACTCAGTAACGGCAATGTGCACCAGAGGCTCTTCCGAGAAGAAACTCTTCATGTAGTAAGCCTTGGGCTTGGGTTCGAGGGCAATGTCAAATACACCCTGTGCCCATCCCTTGGCTGGCCATCCCTGCGACTCACCAAGGTAGTCAATGGCACCCCAGTAAGCCAAACCAATGACCTTGTCGAGGTTCATGGAGAAATAGTTCTCGCCCATGGCAGAAACTGCTGCCTCGCTCTGGTAGAACGACATCCACGGGAACTTCTTCCCGTCGCCAGGGAAATACATGTAGCGATAGTTGTACGACTGCACGTCGGTAACCATGGCCAGGTCGCAGGGCAGGGAGTCGGTTTCCCAGTTACGGTAGCGAGGGTGCATGGCCACGGTGACGGCACGAGTGCTGTCGTAGCGCTGTACGACCGTCTTCATCAGTTTGTATTGCGTCACGCCAAAGTCATTGTAAGGCATGTCGTTGACCTGCTGAAGCTCGTTGCCAAGGCTCCACATCACCACACAGGGGTGGCAACGGTCACGACGCACCCACTCTGCCACGTCATGAGGCCACAGATGCTCAAACGACGTGCGGTTGGCTCCCGCATACTGGTCGTTCCACTTATCATAGAGCTCATCCACCACCAGTATGCCATAGCGGTCGCAAAGGTCAAGGAAGTCCTCCGAATAGGGATTGTGCGAGGTGCGTATGTGATTCATGCCAAACTGCTTGATGAGCTGGATGCGCTTCTCGATGGCACGCGGATAGGCAGCTGCACCCAGGGCACCCAGCGTGTGGTGGTTGGCATAGCCCTTGAGCAAGACCTTCTTGCCGTTGAGCAGAAATCCCTGCTCGGGGGTAATCTCGATGGTTCGCACACCGAAGTGCTTGGTGATGACGTCAGAGACGCTGCCGTCGGCACGGAGAAGTTCCACCTGTGCCGTATAGAGGTTGGGGTGCTCGCAATCCCAAAGCTGGGCATCGGGCAACGTGATGGCTGGCAACTGGTACTCCTGCGTGCGGTAGTTACGGTTGCGTTTGAGGGTGTAGGTGTCGCTATGTGCCACATTGCCCTGAGGGTCGGTAAGGGTGACGCGCATGACTGCTTCCTTGCTTGTCAAGCGAGCCTCGGCAGTGATGTGTATGGCAGCATCAGCACAGCCCTCACCATTCACTTTTACGCTTTTCGCTTCCACATCAGTAGTGATATGCAGCGGATGGCGCACAAAGTGGTTCTGTGCATCGGTGGCAATAAGGTTCACGTCGCGAAAAAGACCGCCGCCCGTGTACCAGCGCGACATCTTGGGTTCGCCAGTGTCGGCACGCACCACAATCGTATTGGGTTCGCCCAGCTTCAAGGCTTTCGTCACATCTATCTCGAAGCCTACATATCCGTAGTCAGTACGCCCTACGATTTGTCCGTTCAGATAGACGTCGCCCACATACATGATGCCCCCGAAGTCGAGCAGCAGGCGCTTGCCCTTGAGGTCGGCCGAAGGCGTAAAGGTCTTCACATACCAACCCATGCCCATCTCCTTGAATCCACGAGCCGAGAGTCGGCTCTTGATGTTGGCTCCGGCATCGCTATTGTCGGCCGTCTCATTGGCAGCGGGTGCCACCCAAGGTTGCTCTATCTGGAAATCGTGAGGCACATGAACGGTACGGAAGTCGCTGACAGTCTTTTCCGAGAGCGTGCTTGCCGTAATGCCGGCAGGAAGTGCCCCGTGGCGGAACAGCCAATTGCGGTTGAGCGAAATCGTGTCACGTTGTGCATTGGCAGCCAGACAAGGCATAGCCAAAAGCATCCAAGCAAAGAGTTTATGCATAGTATATTTGTTTAGTTAGTCATATCATCGGCAAATATACTAAAGTTTCTGCAACCTTGCAAATTAGCTCGCATTATTCACGATGATATTGTTGTGTTTTTGCATTTCGCCATCAAAAGAGCATGATGAATACGTTTTTAAGGTAGCACCGTCAGTTTTTTAAGCAGAAAGTACAAAATAACAAAAAGTTTGATTAACTTTGCAAAAAATAATACCATTACATACTCTGCAGATCAATCACAAATATCTAACAAAAATACATCTTATTCCAAATGAAAAAGATTCTAACCTTGATTTCTGCGTTAGTCATGGCTTCGGCCACTCACGCAAAATCACTCACCATCACGGTGAAAGACACCCGCTACCAAACGGTGACGGGATTTGGTGCCGCATGCTGCGATGGCCTTATGTGCCCACTTGGCACCGATACCAACCCCGTGAAACTACTTTATGGTCCCTCCTCAAAGATTGGGTTGAACATCATGCGTATGGAGATCTCTCCCAACTTCAAGGGCGACTTGTCATTTTCCGATGTGGGATGGGACACCCCCTACGACTGGAAAGGCGGCCTTCCTTCTGCTAAAATTGTCAAGCAGCGCGGAGGTATCGTGTTCGGCACTCCATGGTCTCCCCCAGGCGACTACAAAACCAACGGTACGGCACAAGGTGGAAATGCTGACGACCAGGGCTATAAGCGAGGAGAGTTGCGTGAGGATTGCTACGAGAAGTTCTTCCCCTGGCTCAATTCCTTCCTGGAATACATGAATAAGAATGGTGTGAAGGTTGACGCAGTGTCCATTCAGAACGAGCCCGACTGGTGGGTAAGCTATTCTGGTTGCCTGTACACTCCCGAGCAGCAACTCAAGCTCGTGAAGAACTATGCCCACATGCTCGACCGGGAGAATTACCCCTGGGTGCGCCTCATCAGCGCCGAGCCTCTTGGCTTTGACCCCAAATACTCCAACGCGCTGCTCAACGATGCTGAGGCACGTGACCAGATTGACATCATAGCGGGACACCTCTACGGTCACCCACCATTGGTAAACATGAAGAGTGCCAACACGCTGGCCTCCAAGCATAAGAAGGAGGTTTGGATGACTGAGCACTCTGTATCCGACAACATTGGCAATCGCCTCCCCAACTGGCATGAGCAGTTGCTCTTTGCCGAGGAGCTTAACGAGTGTATGTTGTCTGGTTGTACCGGTTACATCTACTGGTACATGCGTGCACATTGGGCCTTTGTAGGCACAGGCGAGTCGAAGTATGGTACAGCAAACAAGAAGAACCAGTTGTTGCCACGTGCCTACGTCATCTCGCATTTTGCCAAGCACGTCACGGGTTCCACACGCATCAGCGCCACCACGCCCAGCTTCCCCATCAAGACCGAGGCTGCCTTCGAGACTTCTGCCTATGTCAAGGGCGACTCGCTCATCGTCATGGCCATCGATACCACGGCTACAGAATATGATGTAAAGCTGAAGTTGCCTTTCAAGGTAAAAAGCGGTACGCACCTGCTTTCTACCGGCAACGAGAAAGAGAACCTCTGTCAGGAGTCGGAAATTGCAATCGAGGAACCCGTACAAGAGCTCGTCATCCACGTTCCCGGTCGCAGCTTCAGCACCTTCATCCTGATGAAGCATAACGAGGAAGAGGATGCCATCCAGGAAGTGAAAGCAAAGACTTCCTTAGGCACACCCGGCTATTATGACCTGCAAGGACGACGCATCATCAATCCCCAAGGCACCTATATCGAGAAGCGTGCCGACGGAACTTCAAGAGTCATTCTTGGCAAGTCTGGCAAATAAGCATCCTGAAAGGATTTAGCACAAAGGGGCATCGTTGCGCAAAACAACGATGCCCCATATTGACTGTTGATGAATATCTTGCCAGTGGCTGTTCTATTTGACATTCGCTGGAATGTTCCCTACACCGTAGTTAGGTTTATATTAGATTGCACTATATTTGGATGCAAATCTGCGCTACAAAGCCTCTATCTCATCCGTAGTAAGTCCTGTAGCTTCGGCAATCTGACTTACCGATAGGATGCCCATAGACTTCAACGAGCGGGCGGTGGATATTTGACGGTTTCTATCACCTTCGGCAAGGCCTTTCTGTATACCCTCGGCAAGTCCCTCGGCTTTCCCTTTCTGCATACCCTCGGCTATACCCTCTGCTTTTCCTTTCTTCTCTGCCGTGGTGATTACGCTGTACCAGTCACGGAAGTTCTTCAGGCTTTCCTCATATTCCATGCGTTCCTGTGGGGTGTATTTCGAAGAATCGTCGTTGACATCGGCATAATGGTTCTGGGATTCCGTGAGTGGCATAAGCTTACTGTTTTACATTATGATGCAAAGATAGATATTTTTCACTAACTGCACAAACTTTCCTCTGGAAAAGTGCTTTTTTACCTTTTTGGCCTATTGTTGTCCTATTGATGTCCTACTGTTCGCCTACTGTTCGCCTACTGTTCGCCTACGTCGGGGGGAAAATGATAGTGCATAGTTATGAGTGCATAGTGCAATTCGTGATTTTAAGTGATGATAAGTAAGTGAACAAAATTATTTTTATAACTAAAGTTTCCCACCCTTTGGGTGGCTGAAACTTAGGGAGTTAAAAGGAGT
>JAKSLO010000107.1 GCA_024401185.1 Bacteroidaceae bacterium
ATTTTTTTGCTTATATGAGATTTTATTGATACTTTTGCAAGCAGAGTGAGTTTTTGATGTCTAACTTTTAACTGTTATTTCGTAGAAAAGAAAACATAGGTATATATAACATATTGAAAATATAGCATTTACTATTTATTCGGTTATGCTCTGAAAATTTGGCGATTTGACAGATGTGACAAAAAAGAATAAGTTTCGTGAATGCCTACGCTTCGGCGTAGGTAAAACTTATCTTTTGTTACAGGTTACGCCAAATACCTCAGAGCATGGAATAAGTGAAGCCTACGCTTTTCTTATGTCCGTCAGTAAACGAGGCGTTTGGCGTGAGTCGTATTCGGATAGGTAGTTTATTGCTTTGAAGGATTAAATTTTTATTCCCCAAACAATAAACAAATTATGAAAAAGTTTCTTTTATCTCTTTCGCTTTTTGCCATGACACTCATGGCAGGAGCTCAGGTGCCTACTTTGAAGGCTCGCAGTATCTACGACGTTAACCAGGACGACAAGGTGACGGTGCAGGACGTTCCCGCCCTTACCAACAAGTTGCTTGGCAAGGCAGATGACAAGACTGCCGTTGATACGCAGAGTTTACTAAGCGTGCTGAACAATCTTGCAGATCAGTATGCTAATCTTGTGAGCCAGTATGGAAAGATTCTTGCTGAACTTGCCGACCTGAAGGCTAAGGTAAGTAGTTGCACCTGTTCGGGTGAGGGTGGTGCCGGAAAGAAACACGACTACGTAGTGATGGGTGGCAAGAAGTGGTCCACGATGAACCTCGGTGCCACCACCGTGGCTGGCAGCTATGCCACCTGTGCTGGCGACTTCTATGCCTGGGGTGAGACCACTCCACGCTACACCAGCATCAGCTGGTCGGGCAGCACGGCATCGTTTACAGGCATCAGTAAGCCTTACAACGGTAACAATTACCCTTCTTACACTGGCTCCACGCTCGATGCCGCCCATGATGCCGTGGCAAGCCATGCCGACTGGGGCGAAGGCTGGCGCACTCCTACCAACCAAGACTTCAAGGACCTCTATGCCGCCTGTGGTGGCACAGGAAGCTACATTTCAAGCACTCTTCCCTCTGGCAGCAAGTCAACTACCGCCAAGGGCATCTACTGGTGCAGCAACTACGATGGCGTAGCAGGCCTTCTCTTCTGTGATGGCACAAATAAGCTTTTCTTCCCCGCCTCTGGCGACGTGTACGACACGTCGCACTACGATGGTGGTTCGTTTGGCCTCTATTGGTCTTCGTCGCTCTACACGAGCGATATCGACTGCGCCTACCTCCTGAACTTCAACGCGTCGCACGTCAATCCGTCGAGCTACTACGGTCGTTACAACGGGTTTGCTGTACGCCCGGTTTCAGACTAACCCTTACGGCGCGTAGCGCCATTCGATTCGTTTGATTCTTTGATTTATTGCGAGTTGCCATAAAAAAGGCAACTCGCTCTAAAGACCGCCTTTGGCGGTCGCGAATTTTTTTTGAAACTGCCCCTGCAAATTCTCTTCAGATGGAAGACGAGATGCTTTTCTGTGGGCAAAAATAAGAGAAAATGCCAAAAAAGAACCCCGTGCGCTTGTGCACTTGTGTTTATAAATCTACTTGTGCAACCTGTGTTAAGTGGGGTTACCTAAAGACTGCAAGCCCCCTTCTTCATCCCTGTCTTTGGGAAGGAGAAGGGGGCTTTGTTGTTTCATAGACCTTCCCTCCGTCCTCTCGGGAGGGAGCCTTCAGTTCCTCTTGATTTTAAAATCTTGGTGAAAATCCCTCAAGTGGCGGTCGCGAATCTTTTTTATGAAAATATTTGCAAAACGGATAATGGTTTTGTATCTTTGCAGACGGAAAAACGAGGCTGTTTTCCTGCGTTTTTCCTTCAGCCAGCCTCCAATCAGCACCCTATCTGCGCACAATTGGCTTACGTCTGGCTTACGTAAAAACACGTAAGCCAGACGTAAGCAAAGCGTGTTCAACCCGAGTGCAAGCCGTAGGATGACCGTAGCATCATGGAAAGAAGTTGACAGAAAGTCGATGGGAAGGATGCACAATGGACTAAGGACTTTAAGGACTTTAGGAGCTCTGGGGTCTATGGGGGCTTTAAGGTCTTTAGGGTCTTTAGGGTCTCTGGGCACTATGATTTATGCACTATTTTCGTGTTTTGTTTGGAAATGTCGCGAAAATCATCTAATTTTGCATGATGAAGTATAGACTATTGTCTCGTTGATTATAGGGGATAAAAGTAACGTAATGGAAAAAGAAGCAACATGGAAGGCAGCTTATTTTACCTTAGGTTGTAAGCTGAATTTTGCTGAGACATCGACCGTTGGGCAGCAACTCAAGGAGGCAGGCGTGCGTGCCGTGCAGAAAGGTGAGATTGCCGATGTTTGCATCGTCAACACCTGTAGCGTGACCGAAGTGGCTGACCATAAGTGCCGACAGGCAATTCATAAACTCGTGCGAGAGCACCCTGGTGCCATTGTGGTGGTGACGGGATGCTATGCGCAGCTGCAGCCGGTGCAGGTGGCAGGCATCGAGGGCGTTGACCTTGTGCTGGGAGCCGAGGAGAAGGGGCAGGTGGTGCCTCGCGTGCTTGAGATGCTTGAAAGCCGGAGCAAGGAGGTGGCAGAGATGGCGGAGGCAGCGTGCCATCACCAGACAACACCCACGGCCAAGATACGCTCGTTCATGCCTTCGTGCTCGTGCGGCAATCGTACGCGCTACTTCCTCAAGGTGCAGGACGGGTGCGACTATTACTGCACCTATTGCACCATCCCCATAGCGCGCGGTCGCAGTCGCAATGGCAGCATTGAGTCGCTGGTGGCACAAGCCCGGGACGTAGTGGCAAGGGGTGGAAGAGAGATTGTGATTACCGGTGTCAACATAGGCGACTTTGGCAAGACCACCGGTGAGGACTTCCTCTCGCTCATCAAGGCACTCGATGCCGTGGAGGGCATAGAGCGTTATCGCATCAGCAGCATCGAACCCAACCTGCTGACCGACGAGATTATTGAGTTCTGCGCCCAGAGCCGTGCCTTCATGCCTCACTTTCACATACCCCTGCAGAGCGGTAGCGACGAGGTGCTCAGGTTGATGCACCGACGCTATGACACGGCACTCTTCCGCCATAAGGTGGAGCGCATCAAGCAGCTTATCCCCGACGCCTTTATCGGTGTGGATGTCATTGTGGGCACGCGTGGCGAGACGGAGGAACTATTCAACGAGACGGTCTCTTTCCTGCGCTCCCTGCCCATCACACAGTTGCATGTGTTCAGCTACAGCGAGCGCCCCGGCACTATGGCCTTGAAGATACAGCACTCCGTTTCGCCCGAGGAGAAGCATCGTCGCAGCAACGTGCTCCTGGAACTGTCGGACGAGAAGTTCCGCGCTTTCTATGAGGCGTATCGTGACCGTCAGGAGGTACGTCCCGTGTTGCTCGAACACAGCAAGACGAAGGGCGTGATGCATGGTTTCACGGATAATTATATTAAGGTAGAACTGCATGTAGACCCCTCTGAAGTGAAACAGTTGGATAATACCATTGTAAACGTACAAATAGGTGAGTGGAACGAAAAGGGAGATGCACTTGTCGCAACAGTACTCACGTCCTCTCTTTAGGGAGATGCTGTCCTAAATATGATTATTCACTTCGTTATATGAATAGTAGTAAAATGACTGATCAGAAACCTCGGATCTCTGTTGTCATCCTCAATTGGAATGGCGTTGACATGCTGAAGCGTTTTCTGCCCGGTGTGGTGAAGTGCTCGCCCGAGGCAGAAGTGGTGGTGGCCGACAATGCCAGCACGGATGGGTCGTTGGGGTGGCTCTCGAAGGAGATGCCCGAGGTGCGTCAGGTAGTGCTTGACAGGAATCATGGTTTTGCTGACGGCTACAACCACGGGTTAAAGCCCGTTGAGGCAGAGTACTACGTGCTGCTGAACAGCGACGTGGAGGTGACCGAGGGATGGCTCAGCCCTATGCTGTCGTATATGGACGAACATCCCGAAGTGGCTGCCTGTCAACCTAAGTTGCGTTGCCAGTGGGACAAGCAGATGCTGGAGTATGCCGGAGCCTGCGGTGGCTATATCGACTGGCTGGGTTACCCCTTCTGCCGTGGTCGTGTGCAGGGCAAGGTGGAGAAGGACGAGGGACAGTATGACACCATTGCGCCTGTGCTATGGGCAAGTGGTGCAGCCTTGATGATACGCTCGAACGACTATTGGCAGGCAGGTGGCTTGGATGGCCGTTTCTTTGCACACCAGGAAGAGATTGACCTGTGTTGGCGACTTCGTTCGCGTGGCCGTGGCATAGTGTGCATCCCGCAGAGCGTGGTGTTTCATGTAGGGGGCGGTACGCTTCCCAAGGAGAACCCTCGCAAGACCTACCTTAACTTCCGCAACAACCTGCTCCTGCTCTATAAGAACCTGTCCGACAAGGAACTGAAGCGCGTCATGTGGCGTCGTCGCGGATTGGATGCCCTTGCCAGCGTGTTCTTCCTTCTGAAGGGGCAATGGGGCTCGTTCAAGGCGGTATGGAAGGGTAGGAGAGACTTCAACCGCATGCGTCCCGACTTTGAGAAGGACAGGAAGGAGAACCTTCGTCTTACCATGGTCGATCCTATCCCCGAGGTCTATCCCAAGTGCATCTTGTGGCACAAGCCGCAGGTGTAAGGGAGGGGAAGTTAAGCAAGTTGACACTTGCCCACTTTTAAGGAGTTCTTATGCAGGCATGCTGCTAAGCGGCAGTAATACTTAAACGCAAAGACACAATGTTTTAATTGTATAATATTCAAAGGAATAAGGCGTAATTTTTGCATCTCGGCGTCTCAGCGTTCAATAAATAGAAATGACCTTAATATAATTTTTTTCGTTTTCATTTGGAAAACCGATATTGTTTTTGTATCTTTGCATGATTAAATCTGATAATGACAACTTTATTTTCTGTAAGCTATGGAAATGAATAGGTATTTTAGAA
Organism: Bacteroidaceae bacterium; assembly: GCA_024401185.1. GTDB lineage: Bacteria > Bacteroidota > Bacteroidia > Bacteroidales > Bacteroidaceae > Physcousia. Next base: position 4,973 of record JAKSLO010000107.1, read on the forward strand.
GAATGGGTATGGTATGTGTGTTGTGTCTGGGTATGGCGAGCGCAATACATGCTGTTAACAGAACGCAAACCGTCAGTTCAGTATCCGCCCCTATCAGTGTGATAAAGAACGTGGATTATGTGATTACTGGCACCACCCCGTTTGAGAGTGGTGGCGAGGTGGATATCCAGAACACCGATCATGCTACGATTGTGTTCAGGAACATCCGTCCGTCCGAGGTAATCAGCAAATGGCTGAAGTACGTAAAGATCAATGGCGTGGAGGCAAAGGATGGTGTGAACTGCCAGGTGAAGATGTACGCACAGGGCTCCATCGTGATGCCGTATGAAGCTGACTTCAAGCCTTTGACATGCTACACCGGAAAGGACTTTACCGGCAACTCGTCGTCCGACTATGGATTGGGTCATACAGGGGGCTATATGAATACGCTCACCGACGAGCAACTCAACAACAAGATACGCAGTTTCATCCTGAAGCGAGGCTACATGGTGACCTTTGCCGTGGGAACCGCCGGATGGGGTTATAGCCGTTGCTTCATTGCAGATGCAGAAGACCTGGAGATTGCTTCACTGCCCAATGTGCTTGACGGGAAGATTTCTTCGTACCGCATCTTCAAGTGGTATGATGCCCAGAAAAAGGGTCTTGCTGCCGACATGAACCTGGACACCAACAATGCCCTCAAGTCATCGTGGACCTACACCTGGGGTGTGGGTGGCGACATGGGACCTGACGTGGAGTGTGTGCCCCATCACATCAAGGAGGGATGGCCCTCGATTACCGATATGGGTGCGCAGAACTTCTCGCCTCATGCCAAGACAAACAACGAACCTGCCAATAATGCCGATGATGGCCCTGCCACCGTGGATCAGGTGCTTGCCAACTGGCAGGATCTGATGCGTACGGGATTGCGTCTTTGCTCTCCTTCATCGCACGATGGCGGATATAAATGGCTCGAAGACTTTATGAAGGCCATCGACGAGCGTGGATGGCGATGCGACATCCTCGACATGCACGCCTATTGGGTGGATGGCAATTACAACAATCTTGGTACATACTACAACAAATATAAGCGTCCTATCTGGCTTTCCGAGATGCTTTGGGGTGCATCGTGGAACCATAATGGCATCTTTGGCGCTGTGTCATCGAAAGACTACGACTCCAACTCAACGGACAATCAGACAAAGAACCTCAATGGCATGAGCCCTATTCTGAATAAGCTCAACGGTTTGGCGTATGTGGAGCGTTATGCTTACTGGAATGGTGAGCGTGCATGCTCAAGGGTGTTCTATGATGGTGCTTTGACTTCGCTGGGTAAATACTATGCCGATATGAATACGGGCATCGCATTCAACCACGAATACGAGTTTGTGCCTACGGTGGTCATCAAGAAGCCTTCGGTAAAGAAGGTTTCCTATTCCGGTAACGAGGTGACTATCGATTGGACAGATCCCAATGGCGACATGGTGGACAAGGTGATGGTGCAATACATGCGCGAGGGTTCCAACGTTTGGACGACGCTTGGCAACGTGGTGCCAAAGGACAAGTCGAACGGTGATGATGTGACATACAGCATGACCTACACGCTCAGCAATGCCGAGTCGTGCGTCTTCAGGGTTGTTGATACCGCAGCGAGCATTGAGTATTCCTCAGGAGCCTTTATTCAGTCCACCGGTTGGATTACAGCACTTCCCGATAACTACGAGGACTTCTACTATCTCATTTACAGTCAGGAGGCTTCAAGCCAGCTTTGCTGGACGGTGGTAGGACGTGATGTCTATTATCACAAACCTGCTACAATTGGCACGGACTTCACACAGATCTGGCAGATTGAGCCAAACGATAAGAGCGAGGGATACGTATTGCGTAACCTCTCTACCTACGACTATGCGATATGCAGTCCTAACCCATGGGACTTTGTCACTAATGACGGCAATTACCGTGCCAGTGCAGATGCTACGGGTTTCATGCCTGAGTACATGAGCGGAGGTTACTGGGTGATGCGTAATTGCAAACATGCCAACAACTACGTCGGGCTTTGGGATAATGACAAGCAATTTGGTGTGGGCGAGCGTCTTGCAGGCAACCGCAACTCTGTAGCTGCTGCCGACCACCTGAAGATTTATGCCATCAGGAAGACGGAATTCAACGAGAGACGCCTGATAAGGATGGGTGAGACGAATGCCAACTACACGATGATGAATCCTAACCTCACTTGGGGTGCCGAGCCAGACATGAGAAACAGCAACGGAGCTGCCTATTGTCCCATCGGATGGAAGTTCATCAGCGAAGTGTCGGGATGGAACGACTGCTTCATCACGAAGGGTAAGGTCAGCACGGGCAAGGAGGTTAACACCATCAATGCCTGGGCAGGTACCATCAACCGTATTGAGATGATGCAGACCATCAACCATCTGCCCAATGGCATCTACAAACTTACTGCCGAGCTTGCCACCACCAATGGCTACCAGCGTAATGAAACGAAGACGGCCATCTATGGCAATCCGAACAACTGGGGCAACATAGCACGCTCATACAACCTTGAAGGAAAGGGCGATGACACATACAACAAGTACACTTGCTACGTGATTGTTGACAACAACACCCTCACCATAGGTGTGCGCTCCGATGGCACATGGCTTAAGTTTGGCGACTTCAACCTTACATACGTGTGCAGTCAGGAGGGAGCCGACTTTTACACACTCGGAGATGTTGACAACGCCAGGGCTTTGCAGGTGCAGTATCTGAACACGGGTGCACCGTGGGTGGACCTCTCTGAGTACAAGAACTGCCGTAACCTGCAGATTGACCCAACTGCAGAGAATGCTATCGTGAAGATGGCAGCTACGGCCACCGTGGACGAAAGCTACTATGCCAAGAACATCATCATCGGTGATGTGTGCAAGGACCTTGTCATCGCGGATGAGCAACCGCTGTCTGTCGGATCTCCCTTTGTGGCAAAGTCGCTCACCTACACCCGTAACGACGATGCTAATGTATGGCACGAACTGTTCATGCCCTTCGTGCTGACATCAAACAGCAACGTGACAGCTGCCACCGTTGCATCGGTCGAGGGTACTACCTTGAATTACCGAACGGGTAAGAGTATGGCTAACATGCCTTCGCTGGTCAAGTTCAGCGGCAAGACTATCTACGGTAGCGATGTGGAGGTTGTGCCTACGGCAGAGTACGCATCGGAACAGTTTGAGGGTTATTACACGTTGAATAAGGCTGCCAACCCTCTTCGCTGGCGTGTCGTTGATGGTAAGGACCTTGGAGCATTCGCGCTCAAGGAGTTGCCTGCCTTGGTAAAAGGTGATGTCAATGGAGACGGACGTATCAGCGCTGCCGACGTGACGGCACTCGTCAACATTCTGATGCAGAATGCTACCGACCAGTATGGCACCGCCGATGTGAATGGCGACACGAAGGTGGATTACCATGATGTCAACACATTGGTCAATAAGATTTTAGGAAAATAGCTTTTCATAGTTCATGGTTCACGGTTCATAGTTCACAGTTCATGGTTCATAGTTCATAGTTGGCGGGCAGAAGAAATTCCAAAAGTTCGACGAAGTCAACCACTAACTATGAACTATGCACTATGAACTAACAACTAACAACCACTAACTATGAATTATAAACTATGAACTATGCACTATGAACTACGAACTAACAACTAACGACCCTATTTCGATTAAAAAATGTTAAAAACACTTCGTTTTCGAAACTTTTCGATTTCTAAATAGTTCGAAATTGACAAAGTTGGTTTACCTTTGCAGCAGAAACAACAAAACAAGCGTAAGCCTATGAAACGAACAGACAGGACATTGACGAAATCAGAATTCCAACTGATGACAGCCCTATGGGACATCGGTCATGCAGCTTGCGGCAAGGAACTGCTGGAGCGCTATCCCGAGCCCAAGCCCACCTACACCACCATCGCCACCTATCTCAAGATTCTTTATGAGAAGGGGTTCGTTGACTTCTTCAAGAAGGAGGGCGAAGGTAAGACACAATGGTACGTAGCCAAGATAACGCGTCAGGAGTACACACGAATGACGATGCAAAGCGTCAAGCGCAACTTCTTTGGCAACAGCCTTAAATCCATGTTCAACTACTTTGTCAAGGAGGAGAACCTCACACCCGAGGAAGTGATGGAAATGCTCCAGACGATTGATAACGAAGAGGAGAAAAAACTATACCCCAGTTCGGGATAAGGAAGGTCTTTGCTTTAAGATAGTTTAACAAATATAA
>JAKSLO010000108.1 GCA_024401185.1 Bacteroidaceae bacterium
CGCGACCCTTAGCCTCCTCGATGGTGATGACGCCATCCTTGCTAACCTTCTGCATAGCGTCGGCCAGCAACTTACCGATCTCGGGGTCGTTGTTTGCACTTACGGTAGCTACCTGCTCAATCTTCTGGTAGTCGTCGCCCACCTGCTCTGCCTGCTCCTTGATGTTCTCAACCACAGCCTTTACAGCCTTGTCGATACCACGCTTCAGGTCCATGGGGTTAGCACCAGCGGTAACATTCTTCAAGCCTTCGCGAACGATAGCCTGAGCCAGTACGGTTGCGGTGGTGGTACCATCACCTGCATCGTCGCCGGTCTTGCTGGCCACGCTCTTTACGAGCTGTGCACCTGCATTCTGGAAGGGGTCGGCCAACTCAACTTCCTTAGCCACGGTCACACCATCCTTGGTGATGTGGGGAGCGCCGAACTTCTTCTCGATAATCACGTTGCGACCCTTGGGGCCAAGTGTCACCTTAACTGCGTTTGCCAACTGGTCAACGCCCTGCTTCATCTGCTCGCGGGCGTCAATATTGAATTTAATATCTTTTGCCATAGTCTTAAGTGAAAAGTGAAAAGTAAAAAGTGAAAAATACCGGATGCTGTCTTAACTACAAGTCGTGTGTACTCACTTTGCGCTGTCCACTTTTGCTAATTATTGATTGTTATAATATCTGTTTGTTTCTCTATTTTGAAAAGCTAATAACAAAAGGCAAATGTACCTTTCACTTTTTACCTTTCGCTTTTCGCTTGTTGATTATTCCAATACAGCAACTACATCGCTCTGGCGCATGATGAGGTACTTCTTGCCCTCGTGCTCGAGTTCGGTACCAGCATACTTGCCATAGAGTACTTGGTCGTTAACCTTGAGAATCATCTCCTCGTCCTTGGTGCCGTTGCCTACAGCAACCACAGTACCCTGAAGGGGTTTCTCCTTTGCATTGTCGGGAATGATGATGCCACCGATAGTCTTTGTCTCTGCAGGAGCGGGCTCAATCAGCACGCGATCTGCCAATGGTTTGATAGTCATAATGTTTTTTATTTTTTTTTTGGTTTTTAATTCTATTCTTTATTTATATTATTGCTAATTGGTTGGCTTTGAATGGATGCGTGTTCCATGATGTGGATGGGGTGATCCATTGTGAAGTTTCTCAAGCAGTAATAATAAAAACAATTTCTTTTCTGTCAAGTTTTAAGCGAAGAATATGCCAAAGGTGGTCTTGCTTGTCAAAATGGCAGAAAAATAGTTGCAAGGTTGTGGAATAATTACTAAATTTGCATTGTCATGAGACAAAAAGGCGCAAATGCTGCCTATAAGTGGCGATGGAAATGCTATGGTGCTGCTGCAAGCGAGTAAGCTGCTTTTGCCGTTGCCCGGTCATGACCCCAAGCTGCCCTCGCAGGTATTTGCATCCTGTGAGAAGTAATGATTGAACAATATAATCCTTAAATTAAGTAATTGAAAACCTACTTACAGTTACATAAACTTATTCTTTGTTATCTGGTCATGGGTGTGTCGCTGATGGCTACGCTCTCGTGGCTGCCTATGCCGGGTGGCTACACATGGACTCCCTGGGTGGTTAATCTGGCCACTACGTTGCTCTTTGTGTTGCTGGTGTTCCTTACGGCTCGTCTGGCCAGAACCGACAAGACCTGCATGGGGGTGCTGGTTACGGCAGCCTTTATCGTGTTGTTCTGTCCTGGCGTGGAGAACTTCTTCCTGCGCGACGAACAAGGGTTGATGGAGCTTAGCTCGCAATGTATCGTTCCCTTCTTTGTCGGGCAATACACCCGCATCCGCCGAAAGGATTTCCACCGGTGGTATTTCCTAATGCTTCTGATGGGCGTGTTCTGTAGCTACACCCACAATAGTGTGTCAATACCCTTGTTTTTCGCATTCCTGTGGCTGTCGTTCAGGCATCTCAAAGGATTCTTCCGCATGGCTTGCTGGCCCATGGTAATAGGTTTTGCCATAGGCACCACCCTGAGCATCATCTTCACGGCCGACAAGGACAGTACGTTGGTGTCGTACGACTCGTTGCCCGAAACCATACAACTGATGTCGCGCAATACGCTTCGCATACTTCGCACGTTGTGGGACACCAAGGTGTTTGTCATCTCCGTCCTGCTTACGGGATATTTCCTCTATGGTCCTAAGGGACGCATCATGTTGCAACGCATAGCGCGTCGTCACTTTGCGCTTACCGTGTGTGTCATCTTTTCGCTTATCTCCATGCCTCTGGCTCCCCTTGGCATCGATAATGCCGTACACGGAGTATGCTTCTTCTGTATGTTCTGGCTCTTGTTCCTGACCAAATATCTTGCTGAGCGATACTGGAGAAAAGTAATGTAGTTACCATAAAAATGAGCGCCCCTTACGACTCGTCGCGAGCAGTAAGGGGCTAAATATATCAGGATAACAAAATTACCTTATTTAAGAGCTTCTCCGAGCCAGTCGATAGTGACACGCTCTGCCATCCACTTGCGGTTCTGGTCGGTGGCAATGATAAGTGGTGCGCTACCCTTCTGGGGGAATTCGATGTTGAGCATGTGACTGGTGTTGGCTCTGGGGAGCTTGATAGAGACATTGTTCTTCTCAGGATCCCAGTTCCATACCTCGCGACCCTCGTTCAGGTCTTTGTAGCCAGGAGCATGGTCGGCAATCACCAAGTCGCCGATAGTCAAGGTGAAGGGCAAAACGCCACCTACATGCTTCAGCACGCTGTTCTGATGCCAGGGACCATACATGTTCAGGCTGGGATCTACCACACCGTTGATGCTTACATAGCGCACGTCACGCCATGCGGTAACATCAAATACTATGTCGTTGAAGTCGAAATCATCTGTAGTACCCAAGTCCTCTACCATGTAGCGCTTGGCTACCTTCTCTACCACGTCGAGATTCTCCACGTCGATAATCTCGGGCACGAATGGGTCACCCACAACCATGAATACGACGTCGTTCATGTCGTAGTCAGAAAGCAGCAGGTTTGAATCCTCGCAACCGATAATCATAACCTCCTTGTTGGAAGGGATGTTGCTGGGGCGTGCCACGTTGAACGCGTGCATCATACCTGCCAACGATGACATCTGGGCACCAGTATTGGCATAGTACTTCTCGCCCTTGGTAATCTCAAGGTAGAAATACATGCTCTCGCCTACAGGCATGTTCTCGAAAGTGAACTCCTTGGCACGAACCATGTTGGCAGAGAGGGTGTTGCTGTTGGTATTCAGATCCACCCAGTTGATGCCGTCGCTGCTTGTCTGGATGCCCTCCGACTTGCTCCATATCTCGGTGTCGATGGCATTCTCGCCCTTGCCTACAACCATGTGCAAGGTCCATTCCATGGAAGCCTCACCCTGGTAGATGGGAATGATTGAGAAGTTGTTGCTGGGAACTTTCAAACCGAAAGGCTTACCGATCTTAGAGTTGTTCTCGTGCTCCTTCAGCATGGTAGTGATAGCATACAGGGTACTGTTCTCTACCTCGTAGTAGTCTTTCACTACAGGAGTGTACGAACCTGCGGCACGAGTTTGGTTCTTTGACTTGTCGGCATCGTTGTCTGCCAGATAGTATGTGCTACCTGATGAGAAATCCCAACTCTGATCTGAAGAAATTTCTCCAAACTTCTTCTTGAAGTTTTCCTCATATTGAGCAAGAACGAGTTTCTCCTCGTAGTTTTCATCATACTTGTAGTTGTAGTCATCGTTGCAAGAACTGAATGTGCCTGCTACTGCCAAACTGCATAATGCGTATGCCAATTTATTAAATTTCTTCATTGTGATTCGGTATTTGTTACCCAACTTCTGTGTATTATTCTGGAATTACCTCTCCGAATTCCGCTGCAAAGGTATAGATAATTATCGGAATTGCCAAGAAATCTTTCTTTTTTTTATGTTTTGTGTCATAAAATAGCGTGGCGCATGCCCATGCCCTCTCATTGCTTCATACTTTATAAAAATAAAAAGCGGAAAGTTTTGCACTTTCCACTTTCTATGATTCTGTATGGGTGATTGCGGGTGTTATCTTCCTCTTCCGCCGCCGAAGCCTCCACCGCCGTTGCCACCACGGGCACCACCTGCGGGAGCACCACCACCACGGTTGCCACCTTCCATCTGCCCCGTCATTACGCGTGGTCCTTCGTTGCCTGCCTCTGCCACTCGGTTGCGGTTGCCTCTGCCAGCACCACGTCCGCCAAACAATCCGAAGCGCAGGTTGGCGGTAAACATGACGTAGCTGCTTACCATCTGGCTGTGTGAGTCGGAGATAGAGGTTGCACCTACGCTGCGGTTCAGGTCGTCGCGCTGATCAAGGATATCGACCCAACGGAGTGTGAGGGTGAGTATCTTCTTGGGCAGGCAGCGCTGGCTGATGCTGGCATTCCAGATGGTGCGGGTATCGTTGGCTGCTGAGTTGGTATAGCCGGCACGCTTGGTGACGTTGATGTCGGTGTTGAACTGCATACCCCAGGGGAAGGTGAGGTGGGTGTTGAAGTTTCCACCAAAGTTCCAGATGTTCAGGTTCTGCGCATTGGGGTTCGTGCTGCGGTTGATGTTGTAGCGCACGTTTCCACCTGCGGTGGCTTCAAGCTGCCATCCCGACTCCCAGTCGTGACGGTAGGTGAAGCGAAGGCTCTCGCGCAGGTTGGTGGTGTTGGTGCGGGTGCGCACGGTTTCCTTCTCCTTGCTGTTGTATTGGTAGCCAATGTTGTTGCCAAAGCTTCCGCTCATGTCGTTGCTCAGGCGCCAATGCTTGGCTCCACCCAGGGCGGTGTTGAAGCCGTAGCTGAGCTGACCACTCCAGTTGCCGTTCACGTTGACGGGTTGCGACACACGTCCACCCGTTGTCTCGTTGTACTCCGTCTTTTGTGTAGTACTGTTCTGCGTCACACGGAACTGGAAGTTCAAGCTGTTGGTGCGTTGTGCATCCACCACGGTGCGACGGTAGTCGCTGTTGATGTTGTGCGAGAATGATGGCTTCAGGTTGGGGTTACCCAGACGTATGTTCAAGGGGTCGTTGTCCGAGAGTACGCCTTCCACCATGTCGGTAATGCTGGGTTGACCTGTGCTTCCACTATAGCGGAAGTTGAATGTCTCCTGTCGGCTGAACTTGTAGCGGAAGTTGATGTTGGGAGAGGCATTCCATACCGTGCGCGAGGTGTGCAGGTTCATGTTTCTTCCGTTCTTTCCACGCACATTATCCACCTTATTATATTGGGGTTGCACGTTGCCACCCACGGTCAGCTCGTACTTGGTGCGGTTCAGACGTATCTGGGCGCGCAGCTCCTGGTTGATGTTGCGGTTGGTGGTGTAACCCATCTGCAGGGTGTCCTCCTTCACATAGGGCGAGCCGTAGAAGTCGCGATAGCTGTCTATGTTGATCATACCGCTGCCATAGCCGAAGGGAGGCATCACAAACTGCCCATAGTCATCGTAGAAGTTGTCGTAGATGGCTTGTATGTTACGCTTGTTGTCGGTATAGCGATAGTTGAAGCGGTAGTTTATCTGCAGGTAGGTTTGGTCGGCAATAGGCTCTGAATAGCCAAGCTGTGCCGACAGGTTGTGGTTGTTCTGCGGATTGTTGTTGAACTGCACCTTGTGATACACCGAGTCGTCCACCCAGTCGCCATACAGTATCTGTCCCAGTTCGTCGCGTTGCAGCTCGCCATCCACAATCAGCTGCTGGCGCACGCTCTGCAGATAGTCGGTTTGGCTGTAGTTGTCGCTCTCCGTCTTGGTGTTGCCGTAGCCGCCGCTCAGGTTCAGCGTGATGTTGCGTCCCTGCTTGGCCAGTCGCTTGTTGATTTGCAACGAGGCATTGGCGTTGATGCGGTTGTTCTCGTTGCGGCTCGAACTGCGACGGTGGTTGATGCCTATGTTGTACTTGTCCTCAAGCATTCGCCACGATGCCAGGGGGTCGTCGTCATAGTCGTAGGGGTTCTCGCTGAACTGGGCACTCTCGCTGTCGTTGTGGCTGCTGCCCTTCGACCATGAGAAGTCGGGACGGAAGAGTACGTTCCACGAGCTGTCGGGTCGCCACTCCATGCGGTACTGGAAGCTGAAGCTGTTGTTGTTATTGCCGCTCCAGCTGTGGTTGTTGTTGAATTTAGGGCTCGAAAGCTCAAAGTTCTGACTGTTGCTCCACGACTGGCTGCTGCTCTGGCTGAAGTTGCCTGTCACCGAACCGTTCAGCTCAATCTTCTTCTTCTGTATGTTCATCGTCAAGCCACCCGACTGGTTGTCGCTCATACCGTTGCCGCCGTTGTTGTTGCCGTTGCCCACGATGCTGAACTTGTTGTCACCCTTGAATCGGTTCACATTCAGACGTCCCGTGTATCGGTCGTGCGTACCATAACCGCCTTCCAGGTTGCCAAACCAACCCTTCTTTCTGTCCTGCTTGATGATGAGGTCGAGCACCGTCTGCTCCTCGCCGTCGTCGATGCCGGTGATGCGTGCACGGTCGCTCTTCTTGTCATAGGCCTTCACCTTGTCCACTATCTCCGCTGGCAGGTTCTTGAGTATGAGTTCGCGGTTTCCGTTGAAGAACTCCTTACCGTCAACCAGGAACTGGCTTACCTTCTTGCCGTTGAACACATAGTTTCCGTCATCGTCTATGGTGATGCCAGGCAACTTCTTGATGAGTTCCTCCACCACGGCTCCGTCGGGCAGTTTAAAGGCATCGGCGTTATACATTACCGTGTCGTCCACCACCGTCATCTCTGCCAGTTTGCCCTCAATCACGGTTTCTGCCATCATGGTGGCGTTTTCTTTCAGCAGCACGTCGTTCACCTTGAAGTTTCCGCTCTTCTTGGGAAGCGTCAGGGTGAAGTTCTGAGCCTTATATCCTATGTATGAGATGTTTACGCGATAAGTTCCTGCGGGAACCTTCTGCAGCAGGTATTGTCCCTTGTCGTTGGTGGCAGCACCGGCCACCAGCGTGCCGTCCTCCTTGGCCAGTTTCACCTGTGCGCCGGGCAGCGTCTGTAGCGACTGGCTGTCATACACGGTGCCTCGCACGTTCAGCGTCTGAACGAGGCCGAGTGCGCCTTCAAGAGCCGATTTGCTGGGTGAGTAGTTGCCCTGCGCCCCCGCAGTAAGGGTACAGAAAATAGTTAGTAGAATGGTTAAGATGCGAATTTTCATACTTAAGATTAATCAATATTCATAAGGTTAGACGTACGAACTGCCTAAAGGTTTAATTTGCATGCTAATTTTTTCCATTCGTGTTTTTGTTTCCTCGCGACGTTGCAATTGTTTCCTCGCCACGTTGCAATATACGGTTAGGTATGGTAACAGATAACAGATAAACAGTTGTTTCATTATTAAAGTTTTATAAAAACTCCATTTCCAATAGCTTTTTTGTCCGTTTATGAGAAAAAATTCATAAATTTGCGGTCGAAAGTACGCTTCCTCCTTGTGCAGAGCATCCTCGGCAGTTCAACTAAACTTGATTGTCTTCCGGTTTTTGCATGGTTGAATAGCAGAACCATTGTAGGTATGAAAACATTTAATACAGCGGGTACTTGTCGCCCGAACGAACATTATATGGTGGACATCACCGAACGCTTGGAAATCATCCGTAAGATGGTTGCCAAGGGTGACTATTTCTGTATCAATCGCGGCAGACAGTACGGCAAGACTACCACATTGGAGGCTGTCAGCAACCAACTCTCTGACGAGTATTGCATCTTCCAAATCAGCTTTGAGGGTATTTCCGATTCTACCTTTGCCGATGAAGAGAAACTCTATTCTGTTTTTGTGTGGCTCTTGGTTCAACGCTTCAAATGGGTCTCATTAAAAGGACTTGACGAAGGGGTTGGTAATGAAATCAAATCGTTCTACGATGCGCACAAAGAGAGGTGCTCTGAGATGGAATTGTCTGATTTCATTAGTACAATATGCTACCGCAACACGAAGCCTTTGGTTCTTCTCATTGATGAAGTTGACCTTGCAGGCAATTTCACTTCCTTCCTGAAGTTCCTGGGGTTGCTGCGTGGAATGTATCTGAAAAGAAATGTAGTTCCTGCTTTCCAATCCGTCATCCTCGCTGGTGTCTATGACATCAAAAATCTCAAACTGAAAATCCGTACGGGTGAACAACACCAATACAATAGCCCTTGGAATATTGCCGTTCCCTTCGATGTGGATATGAGCCTTTCTGCTGAGGGTATTGCAGGAATGCTTGCAGAATACAAGGCAGATCATAACCTGATGTTCGATGAGGCATTCGTTGCTCGTATGATTCGTGACTATACCTCTGGCTACCCATTCCTCGTTAGCCGTATCTGTCAGATTATCGATGCAGAGCAATGGACGTGGGATAAAGACGGTGTGTTGAAAGCGGTGAACAAAATACTGACTGAGGGAAGTACTCTGTTTGATGACATTGCCAAGAAGCTCGACGAGTTCCCGGAACTGGAGCGTACCATCCGTGGCATTCTTTTCAATGGCTATCGCTACTCATTCAATTACTACGACAAGGCAACCAACCTTGCCCTGATGTTCAACTTCGTTAAGCAACAGGATGGCACATTTGCTGTTGCTTCCCGCATGTTTGAAATATGGTTTTATGAATACTTTATCTCACAGGACAAGAATTCGGCAGACTTTATTCAAGGCATGACCGACAAGAGTCAGTTCATCCATGACGGCATTCTTGACATTCCTCTCCTCATGGAGCGCTTCGTTGTACACATGAACCAGACCTACAAGATGGATCATGACAACGAATTCATAGAGAATGATGCACGCAAGGTTTTCCTTACCTACCTGCGTCCTGTCATCAACGGCATTGGCAGTTACCACATCGAAGAGCAGACACGTGACCATGACCGCATGGATGTGGTCATCGATTACCTCGGCAGACAGTATGTTGTTGAACTGAAGATTTGGCGAGGCAATGCTTACAACGAGCGTGGTGAGGAACAGCTCTGCCGTTACCTTGAATATTTCGACTTGCAGCAAGGCTACCTCCTCAGTTTCTGCTTCAATAAGACAAAGAACTCAGGTTTACTCCCGCCCGTAGAGCTGAAAGGCCGCACGTTGATAGAGGCTATCGTCTGATAATTAAGACAGGGACATCGCATACCTTGGAGAAAATCCCTCAAGTGGCGGTCGCGAATCTTTTTTATGAAAATATTTGCAAAACG
>JAKSLO010000109.1 GCA_024401185.1 Bacteroidaceae bacterium
CCAGAGCGGTAGCATCACGTGACTCACGACAAATCCTTGCTGCATCAGTCAACACCTGATTCAGGATGGAAGCCTTGAGCATGATGGAAACATGATTTCCTCCTTTGGCCGTCAAATTAGAGAAGCTTGCCAAAATGATTGCAAAGGCTAGCGATGGCATAGCCTCCGAACATAGACAAAGTTTCCAATCTAACGAGAGGGGATAGAATAACCAAACATGTAGCAAAAAAGCCATAAAACAAGGAACAACAAACCACACAACAAACATGAGTCTATAAAACAAAATAGCGTGTAACTCATTGAGCTACACGCTATTTTATTTTATTGCTTATTTACAGATGATTACTTCACCTCCTCGAAGTCAGCGTCTTGTACGTCGTCGCCACCGCAGTTGCCACCGCCACAGTTGCCGTTGTTGCAACCGCCAGCATTCATGTCGGGACCAGCCTGGGCACCGGCTGCCTGCTGAGCCTGGTACATCTTGCCTGCTGCGTTCTGCAACTCGTTCATGGCAGCATCGATGGCAGCAAGGTCTTGAGCCTTGTGAGCATCCTTCAACTTGTTGACAGCTGCCTCAACCTCTGCCTTGATGTCGGCGGGCAACTTGTCACCACTCTCCTTCAGCATGTTCTCTGTCTGGAACACCATAGAGTCAGCCTGGTTGAGCTTCTCAATCTTCTCACGCTCCTTCTTGTCAGCATCTGCATTAGCCTCTGCCTCTGCCTTCATACGCTCGATGTCCTCCTTAGAGAGACCTGAGCTTGCCTCGATGCGGATAGCCTGCTCCTTGCCGGTAGCCTTATCCTTAGCACTTACGTTCAAGATACCGTTGGCATCGATATCGAAGGTAACCTCAATCTGAGGAACACCACGGCGCGCGGGAGCAATACCCTCAAGGTTGAACTGGCCTACGCTCTTGTTCTGAGCTGCCATGGGACGCTCACCCTGCAGTACGTGGATGGTAACGGCAGTCTGGTTGTCGGCAGCAGTTGAGAACACCTGGCTCTTCTTGCAGGGGATGGTAGAGTTGGCCTCGATAAGAGGAGTCATCACACCACCGAGGGTCTCAATACCCATGGTAAGGGGAGTTACGTCGGTGAGGACGATATCGTTCTTCTCACCGGTAAGCACAGCACCTTGGATAGATGCACCTACAGCCACTACCTCATCGGGGTTAACACCCTTGCTGGGAACCTTACCGAAGAAGTCCTCAACGAGCTTCTGTACGGCAGGGATACGGCTTGAACCACCTACGAGGATAACCTCATCGATATCGCTGTTTGAGAGACCTGCGTCGCGCATAGCGTTCTGGCAGGGAACCTTACAAGCCTGGATGAGGCCGTCAGCCAGCTGCTCGAACTTAGCACGGGTAAGAGTCTTCACCAAGTGCTTGGGCACACCACCTACTGCGGTGATATAGGGGAGGTTGATCTCTGAGCTTGTGGTGCTTGAGAGCTCAATCTTAGCCTTCTCGGCAGCCTCCTTGAGACGCTGCAATGCCATGGGATCCTGCTTGAGGTCGATGCCCTCCTCAGCCTTGAACTCGCTTGCCAGCCAGTCGATGATAACCTGGTCGAAGTCGTCACCACCCAGGTGAGTATCACCGTTGGTAGAAAGCACCTCGAACACACCGCCACCGAAATCGAGGATAGAGATATCGAATGTACCACCACCGAGGTCGAACACGGCAATCTTCATTTCCTTGTCAGCCTTGTCAACACCGTAAGCCAAAGCTGCTGCGGTGGGCTCGTTGACGATACGCTTTACCTCAAGACCTGCAATCTGTCCAGCCTCCTTGGTTGCCTGACGCTGTGAGTCTGAGAAGTAGGCAGGAACGGTGATGACAGCCTCCGTAACCTCCTGACCGAGATAGTCCTCTGCGGTCTTCTTCATCTTTTGCAGCACCATAGCGCTGATCTCCTGAGGAGTGTACTGCTTGCCGTCGATGTCAACACGGGGAGTGTTGTTGTCGCCACGTACTACTGAGTAAGGTACGCGGGTAATCTCCTTCTGCACCTGGTCGTAGGTCTCGCCCATGAAGCGCTTGATAGAGAAGATAGTGTTCTTAGGATTGGTGATAGCCTGACGCTTAGCGGGGTCACCTACCTTACGCTCACCGCCCTCGATGAAAGCCACTACCGAAGGAGTGGTGCGCTTACCCTCGCTGTTGGTGATAACCACGGGCTCGTTGCCCTCAAATACAGATACACAACTGTTTGTAGTACCCAAGTCGATTCCAATAATCTTTCCCATAATTGTATTCTTTTTTTAGTTTATATTCTTTTTTTTAGTTTAAAACACACAGGGTGCAAGTGCTTCAGGATATTTTTCTGTGTTTATCCGTCGGGAACCTCAGCCCTACACCCATAACTAAACAAAGCCTGTGCCAAAAGGACATTTTGACGCAAAAAAAGACAAATTCTGCAAAAAAGGCAGAAAAATAGTCAAAGAGAGACAAAAAAGCCTGTCAACCTAAGCGTATTTATACATTTTTGTGTAACTTTGTCCTCGAAAAATATGTCACACATATTATAATATATCAGCATGACAAGAAAAAAATTCCTGACCTCTGTGGTCATGTGCATCTGTTTTGGCATATCTCAAAACGGAATGGCGCAGAATGATTATTTTGTGACTACCGAGGGAGCTGTGGTCAACGACAGCGTTAGCATTGAGACTGCCGGCTTATCTGCCGAGCAGAATTTCCTGAACAAGAATTTCCCCTATCGTTCGCTTTGCGACTGGAAGGAAGGTATGCGTTTCATGGTCATACCCAGCGACAAAGACAACTACATCAAGGCTTTTGTGGACCTCAACAGCGGCAATGAGATAGCTGCAGGCACCCTGAAGCACAAGATTGTGGTGTACAAGGGACATGAGATTACCGAACGCGGATGGATTCGACTGCATTTCGAGGTGAGCGACACCAAGCAGCGCATCTTCCACGAGGTTCGCAACCTCACATTCGACGAGTACTGCCAAAAGCAGGCTGGGGGTGGCGTACCCTCGCTGGCCTACCTTGACGAGGTGGATGTGGCCAAGGGAGTACTGATGGGCAAGGAACTGTACACCGCCCATGAGATATTCTACAAGGACGACTCGTCAACACGCAACGGCTATCGCGAAGCTGCCATTAACATCGACACCAAGGTTACCGTTACTGCCGTGGGTGTAGGCAACCGCGAATATCCCGTGAAGATTGTGGTTACCGACAGCAAGGGCAACAAGTTCTTCCAGCTTTGTGCCTTGAGCCATACCAACAGCGGTATGAACGACAACGATTTCATCGCCAAGAACGAGCAGCACCTTTTCGACAAGTCATTCCGTTTCAAGGCTAAGTACACCAACGAAAAGGCACGTCAGAAAGACGATCCCACCAAGAACTTCTCTGCCCTGCCTCGCACGGGTCCAACCAGTCCTTCCAACACCCGATACATCAACTATGCCGGTTTGGTGAGTGGTTTGATTGAGAAGGGCCACACCAAGGACATGACAAAGATGTCGAAGGGTGAACCCGACAAGAAGTGGACCAACAAGGATGGTTCAGTAGTTTGGTGGTATGCCGACGGTACCGAGATTACCTTCAGCAAGAAGGGTATCGCCACCAAAGTGAAGGTGACGAGCAACCCATCCAAGTAACGACACATCACCTCTACCCCACTCCTCTCTCTACGCGTTTTTACAGAGAGAGGCAAGAGAGAGAAAAAAGGAACATAACAAAACAAGAAGAGGAGGATTCGCACGGAACCCTCCTCTTCTTGTTATTATGTATAAGGAGTAAAAGAATGCCAAGGAGATAACTCCTTTTACTCCCTAATACCGTAAAATCCTACTTATTCTGCATCACCAGAATCAGCCACGCTGGGTTCGCCCTTCAAGGCAGCAACCACTTTCTGAGTGATTTCCTCGCACAGTTCAGGATTGTCTGTCAAGGTGCGCTTCAAGGCATCGCGACCCTGGCACAGACGAGTGTCCTCGTAGCTGAACCATGAGCCAGACTTCTTGATGATGCCATACTCCACACCGAGGTCGGAAATCTCTCCAATGCGACTGATACCCTCGCCAAAACCAATCTCAAACTCAGCTTTGCGGAAAGGAGGTGCCACCTTGTTCTTCACAATCTTCACACGCACCTGGTTGCCGATGGGAGTATCACCATCCTTGAGTGTGGTAACCTTGCGAATATCCAGACGCACGCTGGCATAGAACTTCAGCGCATTACCACCCGTGGTGGTCTCAGGGTTGCCAAACATCACGCCAATCTTCTCACGCAACTGGTTGATGAAGATACAGGTTGTCTTGGTCTTACTGATGGTAGAGGTCAGCTTACGCAAAGCCTGACTCATCAAGCGAGCCTGAAGACCCACCTTGTTGTCGCCCATCTCGCCCTCAATCTCAGCCTTGGGGGTAAGGGCAGCCACAGAGTCGATAACGATGATGTCGATTGCCGAAGAACTGATCAACTGGTCGGCAATCTCGAGTGCCTGCTCACCATTGTCGGGCTGGCTTATCCAGAGGTTATCTACGTCAACACCCAGTTTCTGGGCATAGAAGCGGTCGAAGGCATGCTCTGCATCGATGAAGGCAGCAATACCGCCAGCCTTCTGTGCCTCGGCAATGGCATGGATGGCCAAGGTGGTCTTACCTGATGACTCTGGACCATAGATTTCGATGATACGTCCCTTGGGATAGCCACCGACACCCAGCGCATTGTCCAGCGAGATGGAGCCGGTAGGGATAACCTCCACAGCCTCTATCTTGTCGTCACCCAACTTCATGATGGCACCCTTGCCATAGTCCTTTTCAATCTTACCCATGGCCTCCATCAAGGCTTTCATCTTGAGTGCCTTTGGGTCAAGTCCTTCTGTGTTTATTTCTTTTTTTGCCATAAAGACTCTTTAGTTCATAGTGCATAGTTCATAATTCATAGTTGATGAACCATGTGATTTTGTTTTATCTATTGTCCACAATGCATAAAACTATGAATTATGCACTATGAACTTTTAACTCATTCTACAGCTCCAGATCGCCGTCATGAATCTCATGCCAGGGCAGACCTTGGATGTTGAGCTGCTCCATAAATGGATCGGGATCGAACTCCTCTACGTTGTGTACGCCAGGCATGTTCCAGAGGCCCTTCATGAACATCATAGCACCAATCATGGCAGGTACACCCGTGGTGTAGCTTACGCCCTGCATGCCAGTCTCCTCGTAGGCAGCCTGGTGCGAGCAGTTGTTATATACATAGTAGGTATGCTCCTCGCCACCGCGCAAGCCACGGATGCGGCAACCGATTGAGGTCTCGCCCTCATAGTTCTCACCCAGGTCCTGAGGATTGGGCAGCACAGCCTTGAGGAACTGCAGAGGCACAATCTTAACCTTACGCATAACGCCATCCTCGTCGGGCGCCATGTATTCTACCTCGTCGATGCGATCCATGCCGATGTTCTGTATCACCTCAAGGTGCTTGAGGTAAGCCTCACCAAACGTCATCCAGAAGCGGGCACGCTTGAGGGTGGGATAGTTGATGACAAGGCTCTCAATCTCTTCGTGATGGAGGAGGTAGCTCTCACGGGGACCCACGTTGGGATAGTTGAGGGGCTTATGGATGGCCATGGGCTCTGTCACCACGTACTTGCCATCCTCCCAGTACAGACCCTCCTGCGTAATCTCACGAAGGTTGATCTCGGGGTTGAAGTTGGTGGCAAAAGCCTTGTGGTGATTACCTGCGTTGCAATCCACGATGTCGAGGTAATGCATCTCGTCGAAGTGATGCTTGGCAGCATACGCAGTATAGATGGAGGTAACACCGGGGTCGAAGCCACAACCAAGGATGGCACAGAGTCCTGCCTTCTCGAAGCGCTCACGATAAGCCCACTGCCAGCTGTACTCGAAGTGAGGCTGGTCGTCATGATGAGGCAGCACGGCATCCTTGTAAGCCTCTGCCGAGGGAAATTCGGGCTCATAGTTGGCGGTGTCCAGATAGTTACAGCCAGCCTGCAGACAAGCCTCCATGATGGTAAGGTCCTGATAAGGCAAGGCAAGGTTCATCACCAGTTCAGGCTTATAGTCCGTCATCAGGGCCACCAACTGCTCCACGCTGTCGGCATCCACCTGTGCGGTAGTCACGTTTGTGCCATATTTCTCATTGAGAATAGCAGCCAGAGCCTTACACTTGCTCTCTGTACGAGAGGCTATCTTAATCTCGGTGAACACATCCTTGTTTTGTGCTACCTTGTGTGCTGCAACGGTAGCCACGCCACCAGCACCGATAATCAATACTCTTCCCATTGTTGTTTATTTCTTTAAGTTTTTAGTATTCGTTTTTCAATGCCCCTATGCGCCCAACTGCTCCGGACTTATGCCGAGGGCATACAGCAGGGAGATGCCCAGCACGGATGGCTTTCCATTCTGGTTGGCCGCCCTCATGTCGAGCAGCTCCACATCCTTATCCGTGTTCTTCACGATGTCGCGCACGGCCTCCATGCCCTTGTCGGGGTCGGCCACCACGATGAGATGCTTCACGGCACGACTTGTCAGCAGCATCTCCACGCTCTCCACCATCAGGGGTTCTCCCTCCAGCAGATGCTCATCCTGCACCACGCTCATCTGAAACTCTCCGAATTGCTCTTCCCTGAATGCCATTCCGTCAACCTCCTTCATGAGGTCAGAAGGCACAAAGTTCTGCAACGTCGTCCTCTCCTTCTCACAAACCAGCACTATCTGCACCTCCTGCTGGCTGTAGTCAGGCTTCTCGTCGGCCGACTTCTCCCAGAGCACTCCCATGGTGGCATTCACCATCCACACGGGCAGGTCGGCCACAGGCACCTGCAGCTTTGCCTCTCCCGAAAGAAATGCCCGCATCTCGCCCGCCACCACGTCCAAATAGTTGGCATCCACCAACAGTACGGTTTCCTTAAACTGACTTTGTTCCATATCAGCCACAAAGATACAGAAAATTGTCTAACAAAACAAGCGTGAGGTGTGATTTTTTCGTAACAAGTGCCAAACAGCATAAAAAAGTGGTGGCACCCTTCCGTTGAGGGATGCCACCACCTAAAACTTATGTCGTGCTGCAATTACTTCATCATCATGCCAGCAGCATTGTACTTCTTGCCATTGTTGATAATTACCAGACGGCCGTTCTGCATCACCTTCATGCTTTTGGGCTGAGCAGCAACCTCCTCAACCTCCTCGATAGAGGTAGCCAGCGATACGATCTCATTGTTCATGTCGAACTCATAGATTTCAGCACCCTCCTGGGGCTTGTACTTCTTCATTACACCCTTTACGATTACCTCGGCACCTACCTGAAGATCCTCCTCAGAGGTGAACTTCTCACCGTTTACGTTCAAACCGCTGTAGCACTGGAACTGCTGAGCAGAGGTAGAGCCATCCTCAGAAAGCCAGTAAGTGAGTGAACCGTACTTCTCGTTGAAGTTGTCAATCTTAGAGATGATACCCTTTACGAATACAGTCTGTGACAAACCCTCACCAGCCTGAATCAGCTGAACAGCCTCGGTGATGGTGTAAGCTGTCTCAACGGTATTGGTAATATCCTTCTCCTCATACTTTGAGTCGCCTGTGGTGATGATAATCTCTGAGACACGAATCTGCTTTACGGCAGTAAATGACAGTTTGGTAGTGCTACCCTCCCATTTCAGGTTAGTACCCTCGATGGTAGCCTTACCAGCGCTCCAGGTGCCATCCACACAATACTTGTCGCTATAGCAAGCAAACGAAGCTGTAGTGATGTTCTCCTCCTCTGTGTTCTCAATAGTCAGCACCGAGCCTACATATATCTTAATCAAATCGGTAGGATCTACAAGATCGCTGGAACTTTCAGCCTTATCAAAAGTAAAGTTGAGACCCTCGTAAGACAAAGTGAAACCATTCTCGGTCTTCACCCACTTGTCCTTTACATTGTCCATGTTAACCTTCACAACCTTGGCGTTAACAGAAAGAGTAGCTATAGCAGCTACAAAAAGAAGTAATAGTTTCTTCATAAACGAAATTTGTTAATAATTAAAAAACCTAAACTTGTGCAAAATTACAAAAAATATATGATATGCAACATAAAAAAAACAAAAAAGTGCTACGAACCTGAAAAGATTCGCAGCACAAGTTCAAAATATGTAAAAAGCAAGGTCTGTTTCAAGCCACGAAGTCTTTCTTAGAAACCGCCGCCGCCGAAGCCACCGCCGAAGCCGCCGCCACCCATGGGAGGCATACCACCACCGGGGAAGCCACCGCCGAAGCCGCCACCACCACGCTGGCCACCGCCACGCTGGTTGCCACCGCCGCCCATACGCTGACGCTGACCGAATACCTTATAGAGCTGCTGGGGGGTAAGGGTTGACATGAACTCAGCCATATACTTCTTGGTAATCTCCAAGCGCTTCTGGCTCTGCACAACCTGCTTCTCCTGCATGTCAAGGTTCTCCTTTATCTTGGCGTAGCACTCCTCATCGCTCAGCTTCTCTGCCTTGACATCGTCGGCACGGCCACCAAACATGCTGCTCATATCGCCCATGGCCTCGTTCAACTCGGTCTGATACTTGGCATAGGTCTCCATGAAGGCGGTCTTCGCATCACCCTTCAGGTCAAGATCCTTGGCCATGCGCTCTGTCTGGCGCTGAACCATCTCTGTACGCATCTTCTGCATCTCGTCTGCGCTCATCTGCTGACGACGCTGTGCATTGGCTGTGGCACTTGCCATCAGCGCTGCTACCAAAATCACAAAATACTTTTTCATTTTCTTCAGATTTTAAAGTTTGTAATTGTCCTACATATCCTTTGACGAAAAGAAAACGAAAAGGTTTAATATCAAAGCGAAAAAAGGATGCGCCACAGGGGGATGGGCTCATACTAAGACAGGTTTACAGTCAACAATTATCAGTACGAGCTAATGCTAGTCAACTTTATTTAGGAACAATTTTACCCCAGTTCGGGATAAGAATTAGAAAAGGACGAGCTGCTTAGTGTCCTCAAT
>JAKSLO010000011.1 GCA_024401185.1 Bacteroidaceae bacterium
TCACGAGATAACTCATACGGTTCATCAAGAGGCACATCCTATAGTGGTTCTTCATCCTCATCGCCGGCTAATGCAGATAAGCCTGTAGGGGGTGCTTCGGCAATACCACCCTCATTGTGGGGCAAGACGTTGCGACGTGTAGCTTCTGTACCTACTCCGCCTGCATCTGCGGGTGCTTCATCCCCATCAGGTATGGCGGGTGCTTCAAGTGTAGGCACTTCCTCCACTTCAAAACCTCTGGCTGTGGGGTGTGTCATCGAGCATAGTCGTTTTGGTCGAGGTAAGGTGGTTTCCGTCGAAGGCTCTGGTCTTGACACAAAGGCTGTGGTGGAGTTTGATAATGTAGGGCGTAAGCAACTCCTGCTTCGCTTTGCCAAGTTCGATGTAATAGGGTAGAATTTGTCCTTTTCTATCTCGTTATTGATGTATGGGGCCCTTCCCAACAAAGCAACGGGCATCTTTTATCTCAGTAGGTAAAAGATGCCCGTTATTAGTTGCTGTTATTCAGTAACCTATGCGTTATTACTTGAAGTATGTTTTTTTACTTTTTTTACTTAAAGTATGCTTTATTTCATGAAATATAACTGGTTACTTGAGTATGCTTTGTTATTTGAAGATAAGCTGTGAGAACTTGTACAAACCATATTTCCATACGGTGAAGTTGTGTCCCTCATCGGGATAGTTGATCAGCGTACAAGGCACATCGTTCTTCTCGCAGAAAGCCTTCAGGTTGGCACTATTGTAGAGCAGACCATCTGCACCACCACATACCATCCACAACAAAGAGTTCTCCTTCTTTGTCTTGGCCACGTCGGGAATGAGCTGCTCAGGTCTTTGTGTGTTGGGTGCAGATGAGAAACCACCTACATAGGCAAATACGTCCATGTTACCCAAGCCGAAATTCAGCGACTGACCGCCACCCATTGACAAACCTGCAATAGCGCGATGCTTCTTGTCGGTATATACGCTATACTTCTTCTCGATAGCAGGGATGAGGCTTCCAATAAGGTCCTTGTCGAATGCTCCGAAGGCCATAAACGATCCCATGCCACCATTGCGCGAGTCGTCCTTCTGTGCACGTCCATTGGGCATTACCACAATCATGGGCTCCACCTTACCTTCGGCATAGAGGTTATCCATGATGATATTGGGCACACCACCGTCGTTTACCCATTCCCATTCGTCACCACCAATGCCATGCAGCAGGTAGAGCACACTATACTTCTTCTTGGGATCGTATTTTGGGGGGAGATATACGTTTGCCTTACGGGTAGTGCCTACCGACTCCGACTGATATTCAAACAGTTCTACCTTTCCCTTCTCAATGCCCTGACGCTCTAGGTCATAACCAGCAGGAGCTGCCACATAGGGGTCGTACTTACAATCTGCAGCCTTTGGCATACCTTGCATACCAATGGTAGGCTCTTGTGCCTTAATGGTGCTGAAACCGCAGAGAAGGGCTGCAAACAGGATTGCTTTCTTTTTCATGATCTAACTTTGTTTTTTGAGTTTGTTAATTTTTGTTTTCTTTATTTACGTAATATTTGACCTTTCCAAATAAAAAAGGTTTAAAAAGAATCATGATTTTTTCAACAATCGCAATCATCTGTGTCTGTGTTAAACTGAATTTTTCAGAATTGGTTGAGTGAAGGCATAAAATAATAAACGCATAGACCGTTTTGATCTTTTATTTCGGTTTCTTCTTGTTCTTTTCTCGTTTCTTCCTCTTCTCTTCCTCCTTCATCAATTCTGGGTAGGCCGTACGGCGCAGTTCTGGTAACAGTACCTCTTGCCACAGTCTTTGTCCATAACCTTTGGGGTAGGGGGTAACGTGTCCCCATACTCCGCATTCAATCTTTATTTTCTTCTTTTTCTCTTGCATGGCTATTCTCTATTTATTCATCTTCGTATTCATCATCATCATATTCGTCATCATCTTCATCATCTTCCATGTATGACTCTTCCGTTTTTCCGTTATTCCATTGCATTGGAATAATAAAATACACCATGACATTCAAGAGTACCAACTCCCAAAAATGATTCAAACACCAATCTACCATATCATTCTACTTTTTTTTGCAAAGATACAAGCTATTATAGAATCTATCTTTTTCCTCTTGCATGTTTTTTGCATCGCAAAACCACAACTGTATCATAAACGTACTATTTTACGTCAAGCAGACAATTATTGGCCTTTTCTTTGCAAAACATTGCTCATTATTCCTGTTGTTTGTAATATTAGTGGTATCTTTGTGCATCAATTTAAACGATAAATCATGATAGACGAATCTGATAAATATGAAGAGTGGCTTACAGCCATAGCCAATACACGCTTCATCTACAATACCATGGAAGAGTTGGAGCAGATGCTCGATACGCACTCCATACATAGTAATGGCATTAAGCGCAGTTTTCTCACCCCACAGAAGCTTCGTTCTGCCTTTCGTGACCTGATGGTGGAAGTAGACGTCCTTACTGATGGTCAAATAAGTCTTGACCTTCTAATGCTGCGCTATCATCGTGCATGGACGTTCTTTCGCAAAAACCTTCATCGTCGTTCCAATCCAGAGCAGATAGCTCTCGAACTGCTCACCTATTGCTATCCTCCTTTCATCAGGGAGGGCATACGCCCCATGAACCTTGCCATATATGAGCAGGTAGAAAAGCTTGAAATTAACGTCCCCTTCCTCGTCCTGATGCTCATGAAGGCTGTCCCTGGCTATGACTCCAAGGGGGGCGACGTGATAGACATACCTCGTAAGTTTGAGCAAGTCATGCTACTGATGGAGAAGCTTATGGCCAAAAGTCCCAGTTTCAGCATTCTGCCTGCCATCACGCAAGCCAGAGAGGAAGCCTACAAGTCACGACTGATGCTTTTCTATCACGTATCGCGCATCCTCAATATCTATGAGTCATATTCCACTTCCGAGAATCTCTACGACACGTCAATCACTCTCAAGCAGAGTTATATAAACCTCGACATAGAGGGCTTTTGGAATGAGTGTGGCGGTAAGCTTGAAAGTACCAATTTCTGGCAGATTGAAGATACGTGCGATAACGGCACTTACTTTATGACTCGTTGGCACAAGGATGCACAAAACCAGCTTACAGCCATTCGTTACTCACTGTTCCTGATCGAAGATTCCGATGGTCAGTTTGTGTACTACTTGCTTCATCCCGAAGCCATCAAGCACCGCATGAAGGGACTTCCTTATGGTGATGCCGACCAGGTGTGGTACAAAACCGAATGCTTGGACGAGCATCCCTCCGAGCTACCTCTGGAAAGGCTCATGTATTCGGGTGTATGGCCGCAATCCATTCATCTCACCCGATGCACAAACATGGAGGTTCTTGCACAATATGACAGGTGGTTGCATCACGACTGTCAGATAGTAAAGCCTTATCAGCATCTTGAGTACGAATTTCATCGCAACCTCTATGCCATCACGCGCACACATCTCTATATCCCTTCCGAGAACGAGGGAGAGTATTTCAAGGTTCCGCTCTCATCCTATGATGGTTTTGACCGCATCCAGATGAGCGATAGTGTGGGTTCCATGGTCATGAATGGTCAAACCTATCTCGTCTTTGACGAGTTCTTGCTCTACATACCTGCCAGTAAGAAGGCGCTTCAGAAGTACGGCATAGAAAGGGTTCGCTGCATAGAATAACCGTTTCCCTTATTGAAGATTACCACTTATTCACTAAGGCATCTGTTTCACCATCCTTTTGCCTTCGCTTTAGGTGCGCTCACGGTGCGCTCACGATTCTCCACGGATTTGTGAGCGCACCGTGAGTGCTGCGTGAGTGCTGCGTGAAGGATAAGTGGGACAAACTAAGGCCAAAAACGTGGTTTCTTGTCATTATACATCATAGTCTTTGCTACTTTGCATTTTGTACATCCAAAAAAAATGGGATGATGTAAGATGATAATGAAAAAAATGTGTATCTTTGTATTTGAAATGAAAAAACTAACCTACATACTTGCCTTGTGTCTTGTGTTTCTGAGTTGTCATAAAGACGAAGAAGAACCACAGGATGTACCCCTCCAGCTAACCTATGCCGAGCATTTGATAGAAGGGAGACAGAATATGCCATTGGCCCTCTTTCTGCTTGAAGAACTGGAAGACTCGATAAAAGTGATGTCGGATTCTGTGCAGACACGCTATCATTTGGCCAAGAGTCTTGCCTTCTCGATCGACGCCCTTTCGGCGGACATGGAGCCTCTTGACTCTGCTTCGCGCAATACAATCATACAAGAACTCCTTGAACTCGACACTCAGACGCGCAATTACCACCAACGCAACACCCTGCAGGCTCATGTCAAGCAGCTGCTCATATATGGTGTGCTGGGACTTCTGGCCATTGTGATTGGTGTGTTTGGCTATCTGTATTGGCGAAAGGCACGCAAGACGTCAGCGCTAAAGCTTCTGATTAAAAAGGTCAGCTCTAAACCAACCACCTTGTTTATGAAGGCGGAGGAGTCTTTTGAGCAAATAGCGGATAATGGACGATGCCCCACCTCGGAAGAGTGGGAACAGATGCACGCCTATCTCTGCTGCATATACCCTGGCCTGACTCCCTTCCTGGAGAAGCATCAGGGGACGCTCAACAACACGGAACTACAGCTATGCCTGCTTACGTGCACCAACATCCGCCAGAAGCAGGTGGCCACGCTGCTTAGCGTTAGCCCTCAGAACCTGCGAAACCTCAAGGTGCGACTTTATGCCAAGCTCACCGGGCAGGAATGCCCGTCCGTGCAGATGTTCTCGGATTTCATAAAGGAAGGTGTTAAGGCAACCCCCACGGAGTGAGGGTTGCTATGTGAGTTTTCAGCCTTCAGCATTCCTCTTTACTCTCTTTCGCAATTACTCTTCCTGCTAATCGTCCCCATATTCTGTCTTTTCGTCGCGTATTTCTACTTAATCTACTATTATTTCTAGTATTTCTGGATCATCGTCATCTAGTATTTTTTCAATTTCCTTGTCAATTACATCTTTCATCTTCTGCCTTTGATCGGCTTTTTCTCTTACTTCCTGTTCGGTAAGTGTCAAGCCCTTTTTCTTGTAGAAGTTGATGTATTCCGTGATGCCGGCGTTCTCCACATCCAGTTTCATGATGACGAGCACTGGGTTATCGTCCAGTTTCAGTTTGTGCACCATTTTCACGTCTTCAGGCTTAGGCATTTCCATTTCATCAAAGAGTGCTGCACTTTTTGACTTTGTCATGTTGGCACAGAAATTCTTGGCTTCGAGAGGGCTTACAAACGAGTAGAAATAACCGTCGTTGAGCGAAATGGGGTTCGTGATGTAGGAATCGTGATGATAGTTGGAAATGAACTGCCAGAATGTTCTTGGAACAAAGTATGACCCACACGTAAAGCTGCTTTTGTTGCTTTTGAAGTCAGCAATCATCGTGTACGTAGAAGAACCCTCATCAAAGTACCTGTCGAAATCGACATCCTTTTCCTGCGTGTTGAATGTGAATCCTGGTTGCCACGATGTGATGACGAATCTGTTGGAAAACAAAAGGCCTGAAGTATTTTCATACTTTTTACGGTACACATAGCGGGTAATGGCCTTATCGGGAGTAATTTGCCATACGGTGTCGAGTTTGTGCATAAACACTTGGTCGTTGTCTTTCATTACACTTGCACCATTAGATTTAACCTTGCTGATGTAATCTCCTTGTTTGTTGGTAAGGAACAAGTATCTCTCACGTCGTGAGCCAGATGTGATCATTTCGTTCATCTGGACATTCCCAGTAAAATAGGGCAAACTGTATCCTATAATGGGTTCTATGCGCAAGAGTTTACCGTTATATGAATAGATACGCTGCTGATTCTTTGCTCGGTCATGCAGCAGCACTTCCTTTTCGCTTCTGCAAATGGTCATGTCATAAATGTCACCGTCGTAGTCAAGCTTGGCAATAAACTTTCCCTTCATGTCGAATATGGCACACTGGTCGTCCCCATTATTCGAATATCTCACGAAAAGTTTGTTATCGTCCATAAGTACACGATTTATCCATCCAATTTTGTCACCAGGTATCTTGCCAAGAGGAATGACTTTATCTACGCTGAGATGGTCATTCACAGTAGATCCTGTCATGGGATTCTTCACGGGGTTATACTGTGAGGGGTTACCATTAGGCAAATCGATGTAACGCACGTGTGAGTCATCACATTCAAGGTTAGCAACCTGTTGTGCATCCTCGTAGCTGATAGAGGATGTCTCGTTGCTGGATGTCAGCATGGCTGACTGGCAGCTGCAGAGCAAAACGAGTAACGAACTAATCAGAAAACTGTTCTTTTTCATATTTCGGGAATTTAGATTGTAGAATGTTGATTTTTGTGTTGCAAAGTTACATTTTTGCCCTATTTACCGCAAAAAAATGAGTAAACAAAAGTAAACAACCCTTGATTTTGTTGGTTTGACAATGTCAAAGGGGTGTTTTTTTGTGTTTTTGTCACATTTTTCCAGGAACGAGTATTTTGCTCATCCCCAAGCACATCATTCTAAAATAACACTTATACGTTCTACTCCGCATTCTATTCGTGTGGATTGCGATTTATGAAAGCATTTTCTTGTTTGCATTGAGCACGGCGTAATGCATCTTCTGAGTTAAGAGTTGTCCTTGTGCCTGGCTCGTCTTCCGTACGGCTCTTCGCTCTCCGCTACCATGACGGGGTGCTCTTCAAGAATCTCGTAAGGACGGATGCCAAGGATACTGCATAGCTGGCGGCATATCTTAAGGGTTGGCTCTGCACGGTCATTGACGTAGTCGCTTACGCGGCTTGGGCTTACCCCGAGACGTTCAGCAAGCTGCTTGCCCGTCATTCCTGCCTCCGACATAGCGTCGGCTATAATCTGACCGAGCGTTGGCCTACCTATCGGAAAGTGCTCGTTCTCGTAATCCTCGACAATACTGCACACAATGTTGAGTTCCTGCATCAGAGGGTGTTCGAGCGGCATATCGTCGGGTGTCTGTGGGAGCAGTTCCTCTATACGCTGTTTTGCATATAGGTACATTTGTTCAGTTATATACATACCTAATATATTTTATATGGTTGAACAATCTAACTTATCATAGTCGGCATGTGTTCCAACCCATCGGATGAAGATGAAACCGGGTGTGAATTTAACCACGACCACGAGGCGGTAGTCATTGCCTTTGATATTGAACACATAGTGCTGATTGCCGACATAATCCGCACCAGGAAAGTCTGCCTTAATGTCAGACAACGTCTTCCATCTGGCATGTAGTGCAATGTCGTACCATCGTTCGAGCGGCGTGGCTGCATCAGCATGGTCGGCATAGAAATCGACAAGTGTCTTATGGCTTATTATTCTCATTATTCGTTGGTTTCCGAATGCAAATGTAGCATAATTATTCCGAATGGCAAAATGTTTTCGCGTTTTATTTTGACATTCGGAATCGCTTGTCTTCAAAGCAGTGTTTATTCTAATAACAAAAGGTGAGCTCAAATAGTTTGAACTCACCTTATAATTGCTATACTTTGATTCTATAACAAGACTGTTATTTCTTGGCTTTCTTTGCCTTCTTAGCCTTCACAACAGTTGTTACGATGACGGGCTCCTCCTTCTTCTCGATGTGGTTGTACTTCATCCAAGCCTCAGCATAGCGCTTGCCAAGTCCACGATAGCCTTCTGCATTGAAGTGCAGGTGGTCAGGACCACAGGGAAGTTCGGCAGAGCTAACCCAGGTAGAAGTGGGAATGGTCTCGGCGATGGTCTGGATGATGGGGTTCATACCTGCACACACACCGCCACAGTCGGCATTAACCACCTCGCCGGCAATGAGGGGAACGTCCTGAGCCTTGAGGTGAAGGTCGTTGAGCAAATCCTGGTAAACCACGTTCACCATAGCGGGCCAACGCTTGTCGCCGCTGTTGCTACAACCCTGGTGCAAGAGGATGCCCTTGAACACACCCTGATGGCTGGCGCGAAGAGCGCACTCGAGCACACGCATATAGGGCAGGTTGTCGTACTCCTTCATGATGTTCTGGAACCAGCCAGCCTCCTTGGTGACGGTTTGAGGGTCGTAACCCTTCATGAGGTGCTCAATCTTGCAACCACCAATGGCTACGTGGATGATACCAATCTTGATGCTGTCGGGAAGGTTCTCCACCAAGGTACGGCCGAAGTAGTCGGCAGGTGTCAAACCTGAATGAGCACGGCACAAGGGAGGCACGGCGGTGTACCACTCGTACTTCTTACGGCCTTCGCCCTTATAGCGGCCGGTGTTAGCAGGGAAGTCAACGGCAGCCATCATCTGGAAGCGGTTGTTGTCCCAGGCATAATCCTGCTCCTCAGGAGTTGCTGCACCTTCCATGTTCGACTGACCGATACAGATGAAGAGCCAGAAGTTAGGGTCGGGTGTGGTGCCAAACTGCTTGCTCTGCGACAAGAAGTCTTCTGTCTTCTGAGCACCACCATACATTTCAATCTGTGCTTTTGCTGTCTGGGCAGACAATCCCATGGCAGCAAGGGCAATGAAAAATAGTTTCTTCAGTTTCATGGATAATTACTGTTTTTGGGGCTCTTCTTTAAATTTAGTTGATTTTATTGCTTACGCAAGAAATCTTTACTTCGTAGAAATCATAAGGCTCCGCTAGAAATAAAAAATTTCTTCAAAAAGATTTCCTCAATAGATTTCTAGCCAAAGGCTATAAAAAAAGTTTCAACCAAATTGAAGAAGAACAGTTTTTTTAATTATTAATTGAATTAATCAAGTTTCACAAGCTCTACTTAAAGAAGTTATGCGCCTTTGGCGCGGAAGTTCTGTCCCTTAAATTCCTTATTAACTTCCTATAACTTCCTCATACTGGAGCTTGCGAAAGTTGAATTACATTATTTATTTACTACGGGCAACTTGTCAAGGAACGACTTGATGGTCTCGTCAGAGGGAATTACATCAGTCATGGTCTTGTTGTTGAATGCCTCGTAAGCGTAGAGGTCGAAGTATCCGGTACCGGTCAAACCGAACATGATGGTCTTCTCCTCACCTGTCTCCTTGCACTTGAGGGCCTCGTCGATGGCAACACGGATGGCATGGCTGCTCTCGGGAGCAGGAAGGATACCCTCCACACGTGCAAACTGAGTAGCAGCATCGAATACCTGTGTCTGCTCAACAGCGCGTGCCTCGAACAAGCCGTCATGATAGAGCTGTGAGAGGATGGTGCTCATGCCATGGAAGCGCAAGCCGCCTGCGTGGTTGGCCGAGGGGATGAACTGGCTACCCAGGGTGTACATCTTGGCCAAGGGGCAGATCATACCTGTATCGCAGAAATCGTAGGCAAACTTACCACGAGTGAAGCTGGGGCATGATGCAGGCTCAACGGCAATCACCTTGTAGTTGGCCTCACCACGCAACATCTCACCGATGAAGGGAGATACCAAACCGCCCAGGTTAGAACCACCACCTGCACAACCGATGATGATATCGGGCTTGATGTCGTACTTGTCCATGGCCTTCTTTGCCTCCAAACCGATGATGGTCTGGTGAAGCAATACCTGGTTGAGCACCGAACCGAGAACGTAGCGATAGCCTTCCTGTGTTACAGCAGCTTCAACAGCCTCAGAGATGGCGCAGCCCAAGCTACCGGTAGTGTCGGGATGCTCAGAGAGAATCTTGCGACCTACATTGGTGGTATTGCTGGGTGAGGGGGTGATGGAAGCACCATAGGTGCGCATTACCTCGCGACGGAAGGGCTTCTGCTCGTATGAGCACTTCACCATGTAAACCTGACAGTCGAGGTCGAAGTATGAGCAAGCCATACTCAAGGCAGTACCCCACTGGCCAGCACCTGTCTCGGTGGTCACACCCTTCAAGCCTTGCTTCTTGGCATAGTATGCCTGAGCGATGGCGCTGTTCAGCTTATGGCTACCCGAGGTGTTGTTACCCTCGAACTTATAGTAAATCTTTGCGGGAGTACCCAAAGCCTTCTCCAGGAAGTATGCACGAACCAGGGGTGAAGGACGGTACATACGGTAGAAGTTCTGAATCTCCTCAGGAATATCGAAGTAGGGAGTGGTGTTGTCCAACTCCTGCTTGTTCAACTCTTCACAAAAGATGGGGTTAAGGTCGTTGATGGTAAGAGGTTCCAGGGTGCCAGGATTGAGCAGGGGTGCAGGCTTGTTCTTCATGTCTGCACGCACGTTGTACCACTGGGTTGGGATCTCATCTTCAGAAAGATAGATCTTGTAAGGAATTTCTTGTTTCATGTGAATTTGTGTTTAAGATTTATGTTTTTTTTGCGATTAGTCTTATGCCTGATGCACCTTGAGCTGTGGGAAGGGGAAACTGATGCCCTCTGCCTTGAAGGTCTCGTAGATCTTCTCATTCATGTCGAAGAATACACCCCAGTAGTTGGCGCTCTCCACCCACATTCTGACGGTGAAGTCAACACTTGAGGGCGACAGGGCAGACAAGGCAACGAAATGCTCGTAACCCTTGACGTCCTTGATGATGCGGCCCTCGCTCAGAATCAGTTTGTCGAGTACGCTCTTCACCTTGGCGGTGTCAGTACCATATTCCACACACACGGTAAGGTCAACGCGACGGTATTTCTCTGCGCTGAAGTTGGTCATGTTGCCACTCGACAAGGCACCATTGGGAAGAATCACTTCACGGTTGTCGGTGGTGAGGATGATGGTGTGCAGCATCTGTATGGCCTTGACTGTGCCCGTCTCGCCCTGGGCAGAGATGAAGTCGCCTACACGGAAGGGACGGAACAAAAGCAGCATGATACCACCGGCAAGGTTCTGCAGGTTGCCCGAGAGAGCCATACCAGCGGCCAAACCTAAGCTGGCTAGCAAGGCAGCGAAACTGGTGGTATCTACACCCAGGGCATTGACAACGGCAATGACGAGTAGGGTAGTGAGCAGCACGTTGACAAAGCTCTTGACGAACGACTGTATGGTAAGGTCAACGTCACGACGAACCAATATGCTCGACACCACCTTGTTGATCATCTTGATGATGAATCGACCTACAAAGTAAATGATAATGGCAATGAGCAAACTCTTGCCACCCTCGATGGCATAGCTGATGAGTTGGTCGCTAATCTTTGAGAAATCGAAATTGGAATTGGCAACTTCCTTCACAATATTGGAAGATTGCTCTGCTGCCTCGGCAGCTTGTAAGGGGAATAAATGTAACATGTTTATTATTTTTAAGATTGTTTTTCTCTTCTTTCCAAGTCCTCTTGTCCGTGCAGGGAGGCAGAAAGTGCTGGCTTTACGATAGCCAGTTCCCAACTGGCCATTCGGTTACCTTATGCAAATATAAGCATTATTTTTCAAATAATAGCATTTTGACGAGATTATTTGCGGTATCAGCTCATAAAAGTAAAATTAGGTGCCCGAAACGCATGCTTTTTGACACAAAAACGTCCGTTTCAGCGATCATGCACTAACTATGCACTATGCACTAACTATGAACTAACTATGAACTATGCACTATGCACTATGAACTGTTTTAAACGAACGCCCTTTGCTGCCATCGCTTGCTATGCCATCGCCATACGAATATGGCACCTCGTATGCCTTCGTCGAGGAAGAGGGCACACCACACGCCAATAAGTCCCCAGCCAAAGGCGATGCCAAACAGCCAACCAAAGAACACACCCACGAGCCATTGTATGGTGATGCCCACGTAGAAGGGGAAGTTAACGTCGCCAACGCTTCGCAGTACGGTAGTGTAGAAGATGTTGGTCACTTTGCCAATCTCTACGGCAATGTCCATGATGAGGATGGTACTGCCAAGGGCGATAATCTCGGCATTGTCGGTCAGTAGGGAGAATATCTGGCCTCCCAGACAGGCAAAGGTTACGCTCATAACGATGGTGATGGCAATACCCAGCTGCAAGGCATACCATCCCAGCTTGTAACTGGCGTGATAACGATGATTGCCTACCAGGTGACCGATGGTAATGCCGGAGCCTTGGGCAATGCAGATGCTGAAGATGAACACGAACGTGATGGTATTGACCACATACATACGGGTAGTCAAGGCCTCGTTTCCCAGCATGTTGATGAACGAGGTGAGCACCAATTGCTGCGCGTTGTACGACATGTTCTCACCTGCAGAGGGTAGGCCGATACGGATAAGGTTGCGCATCTCGTGCATCAGTTCCCTGAAGGGAGATTTGAATGCCTCGATGAGTTTCCTGAACGGTATGTGCTTGTAGAACAAGATGATGAAAAGCACAAGAGTGGCAACTCCTCTGGATATCACGGTAGCCGTAGCGGCACCTTCCACACCCATGGCAGGCATGCCAAAGTGACCGAAGATAAGGGCATAGTTGCCAACTATGTTCACCACGTTCACCAATATCACCACCATCATGGGGTAGAACGCTTTGTGGTCGGCACGCAAGGAGGCGGATATGGTAAGGTGAATGGCCTCAAAGAAGGCAAAGGCACCTGCCAACTGCATATAAGGCAGGCCGTAAGCCATGAGGTCGGGTTTCAAGCCCATCCATCCCAAAAGGGTAGGGGCTCCAAGGGAAAGAACCGCCGAGAGGATAAATCCGCTTATGATATTGAGCAGCAGGGCCATAGCCGTAACCTGTTCCATCTTGGCTCTATTGCCCGAACCGAGATACTGCGAACAGAGTACGGACGTACCGATGTTGATGATCTGAAAGACAAGGAATGCAAAGGTAATCAGCTGATTGGCAACTCCCACAGCCGCCACGGCATCATTGGCATAGTGCGACAGCATGAAGGTGTCGGTAGCGCCCATCATGGCCACCATCAACATCTCGATAAATATAGGCAAGGTAAGTGAACGGACGTTCTTTCGCAGGTTTAGCTTCTTTTGTTCCATCAATGCTTCTTTAAACTATATGAGGCACAAGTCTTGTTCTCTCTAAACAATCTTTTCACACAATGGCTTTGCTCATTTCACTTTGCAAAATTACTACAATTTATTCATTCGGCAAAATGTTACTACACAAAATCATAAATTCTTAATTGAACTTTTAACGAAAACAGCTCATCTTCTGACTCCTCGCGACGTAGCAATTGTTTCCTCGTGATGTAGCAAAAATTGTCTTTCAGCCAGCTTTGGCAACCAAGGTAACATAGTATCAGTTACCAAAACAAGGGAGTGTACCACACGCCCCAAAAGCCTATTATTAATATATAAATATATAATAATAGAACATTATAACGCCTTACCCCCTGTGTCATTTTAGTAACAGTTACTATGTTACCTTGCACAAGTATGCCTGTTGGTGTTTCAAAAAGTAACATGGTAACATGGTACCAGTTACCAAAACAAGGGAGTGTACCACACGCCTTCAGCTCGAATTGTAATAGACAATCAGCGTTATGTTTAATAGCAAAGGGTAATAATTATTGTTTGACCCATACGAACACTATTTGAAGCTAAAAATCTCAGGAGTTAATATGGCATCAGTATTCCTACACGTTTCACTCGAAGTTCACTCAATTGGCTTACGTTTGGCTTACGTGTTTTGACGTAAGCAAGACGTAAGCAGAACGTGTCAAAGTAAGGTGAACCTTGTAGCCACTATTTACACTGCTATTTGCGCAACAGCTCACGGTCACGTTGGCAGGCTTTCTCTGTCCATTCCGTGGGTACGAACCGCCAATGGTTCAAGGGTTCTGGCGTGATGGGTTCATGCGACTGGATGTATTGCATCATGAGGTAGCGAAGATCCTTTGTGGTAGATGTGATGATGCGTTTGGACAATTCCTCACGAGGAATGCCTGCACCACGGGTAAGCAGTTCTCCTCCCCCATTGCCACGATAACTGTTTAAGGCACAGACGTATTCCTTGTCAAGGTTAAACGGAGTGCCATCGGCCATACTGATAATGTGAATGCGTTGACCCACGGGTTTAGTTACATCCACCTCATAGATAATACCAGCAGCCGACTCGAAATTGAAGGTTAGATTGCTAAAAAACGCGGATCCATCGGTATTTTTGCTTATCAACATGACGTGGTCGTCGGCAGATTGCATCTGGTTTGTCCAAAGGCCAAAGCTCATTTCCAGAAGTCCTTTTATCTCACGTCCTGTAAGGCGCATGGTATAAAGGAAGTTCTCGTATTTGTAAAGCCAAAACATATCGCTCACAGACAGCTTACCTGCCTGGATGACAGAATTATACGATAAAGGCGCAGCAAATGAAATGTCTGCGTGGGTTAGTTCAAATTGCAATCGGTGTATAAAGTCGATGAAAAGCGAAGGACCGAAATACGCATCCATGCCATCAAGTTTTTGGGTCAATGTGCCGATGGGTTGCCCCACCCATTGACGCAAGGCGAGGCGTTGGTCAACAAACTCGGCTTCAAGGAATTGCGCAGCAAGCTCGTTATGTGCATTTGCGCCCGATACTGTAGGCACAGATGCCTTGATGGATTTGCAGGCTACCTGTGCCCCACTCTTATGCAAGGTAATCTCTACCCTTCCGTAACATGTGGCATCGCTCGACGTACCCACGCAAATCACTTTGCCCCCGTCAGTGTTATTGACCTCATGGACGGCTGCATGATGGTCGTGTCCGTAAAGGATGAAGTCGAAACCCGGCACGTTGCTGGCTATTTGCTTCACGGCATTCTCCTGGTAGGCACCCTCTGAGATGCCACCCTCGTAACCGCTGTGAAAGACGCCCACAATGAGGTCGGGCGACTCATCGGATTGTATCTTCGTCACCCAGTAGCGAGCAGATGACTCCATGTCCTCAAAACGGAGGTTCGACCATAGGTTCTGTGGCAACCAATAAGGTATGGTGGGGGTAGTAAGCCCAAGCAGGGCAATCTTTATGCCACAACGATTAAGTATGTGATATGGCGTAAGATATGGTTTGTTTGTTCGAGTATCAATTACATTGGCTCCCAGTACGGGCATGTCAAGGTCCTGAATCCATCTGTCATACACATCGTGCCCAGCTTCGATGTCGTGATTGCCTATCACGCTACAGTCATATTTCATCAGGTTCATTACATCAGCCACCAGATGCCTGGAGGTGGTGTCGATGTAATTGTAATAGTATGCCGTGGGTTGCCCCTGAAGGCAGTCGCCCCCATCGGTAAGGATGAGTGCATCGCCCATCTTCTGACGCAACGAATCGACGATGGCATAAATATACGGTAATCCGCTTTGCGACTGCTTCATCTTGAAGTAGTCGAATGAGAACACGGCTCCATGCACGTCGCTGGTGTGAAGAAAGCACAGCTTGACTTCTTCTTCGGATGATGAGCGGGTTGAATTGTCAGTTTGAGCCATACAAAAAGTGCTATTTATTACAAGGAGGATAAACAAAAGTTTAGCCATAAGGATTATAATTTTATTTATGACTTGCAAAGTTAGGCATTTTTTTATAACTTTGCAAAACGAAAACGAAATAAAGATGAGTATTCAATCAACCATTCAAGAGATAAAGGCAGAATTGCCCCAGGGTGTGGAGCTTGTAGCTGTGTCGAAGTATCATCCTGCGTCGATGATACAGGAGGCTTACGATGGAGGTCAGCGCATATTTGCCGAAAGCCATGTGCAGGAACTTCAGCAGAAGGTTGGTGTGTTGCCCAACGACATAAAGTGGCATTTCATCGGGCATCTGCAAACCAACAAGGTGAAATACATTGCACCTTATGTGGCGCTCATCCATGCTGTGGATACCGGGAAGCTGTTGGTGGAGATTGAGAAACAAGCAGCCAAGTGTGACCGTGTAATCGATGTGCTGTTGCAGCTTCATGTGGCTCAGGAGGAAACGAAATTTGGCTTTTCTCCCGATGAATGCGATGATTTTCTTGCTTCGGGCAGATGGAAGGAACTGAAGCACATCCGTATTGTTGGCATTATGTGCATGGCGAGCAATGTGGACGATAATGAGCAGATAGCTAACGAGTTTGCTACGGCACACAACTTCTTCCTGCATGCAAAAAACACCCATTTCATCGGAGAAAACTATTTCAAGGAGTGCTCTATGGGTATGAGCGACGACTACCCTATTGCTGTAAAGAATGGTAGCACTATGGTACGAGTAGGCAGCAAGATATTCGGCCAAAGAGTATATTAAGTAATGGTAAAAATTACTTCCACGTCTGTTGAAACTAATTATTTCTGCATTACTAATGTGAGAAATTGCACAAATATTGGGTGATTTGTGCAATTTGTTGGACGGATGCTTGTCTAATTGCATAAATCATTGTATCTTTGTGCAGTAGAAATTTAAACAGACAAGAATATGCAGATACCAAGTTTTAATCAGATTATTGCAGAGAGCATTAAGAAACATTGGGACCTGAGCTCAATGTCGGACTATGGTGCCTACACCTATCAGTACAAAGATGTGGCTCGTGTTATTGAGAAATTGCATATCCTGTATGAAGCATCTGGCATAAAGAAAGGCGACAAGATAGCCCTTTGCGGCAGAAACTCCGCTCGCTGGGGAGCTGCTTTCTTTTCCATCCTTACCTATGGTGCTGTGGTCGTGCCTATCTTGAATGAGTTTCATCCCTCACAGATAAAAGACATTGTGAACCATAGCGAAGCCCGTTTGCTGTTTGTTACCGATCAGATTTATGCCACACTCAAATTCGATGAGATGCAGAATCTTGAGGGTGTGGTATCTTTTTCGGAATATAATCTGCTGTCGAGTAGAAATGAGAAACTTACGGATGCTCGCAACAACCTGAACAGGTTGTTTGGAGAGAAATACCCCAATAATTTCCGTCCACAGCATATCAGTTATCATATAGATTCTCCCGATGAACTGGCACTTATTAATTACACAAGTGGTACCACAAGCAATTCAAAGGGTGTAATGATACCCTATCGTGCAGTATGGAGCAATGTGGATTTTGCCAATGCAGTTTTGGGTCCTCATCTTGGTGCTGGCGATAAGATACTGAGCATGTTGCCTATGGCTCATGAGTATGGCATGGCTTTCGAGTTTATATTCGAGTTCACCTTGGGTATGCACATCTTCTTCCTGACCAAGATGCCAAGTCCTGTCATACTGCTCAAAGCCCTGGCAGACATCAAGCCTTCTGTGCTGATTTGTGTTCCCCTCATTATAGAAAAGGTGGTTCGTAAGTCGGTATTGCCTAAGATTCAAGACCCCAAGATAAAGCTTATGCTCAATGTGCCTATTATTGGCGATCGCATCAAGAAGAAGATTGCACAGAGTATGCGTGATGCATTTGGTGGAAAATTCTATGAGGTCATTATTGGTGGAGCAGCCTTCAACCAAGAGATTGAGGCTTTGCTTAAGGACGTAGGTTTCAATTACACAGTAGGTTATGGCGCCACAGAGTGTGCACCCATCATTTGCTACGAAGACTGGAAAAACTTCAAGATGGGTAGTTGCGGTAAGGCGGCCAAGAATATGCAGGTGAAGATTGACAGCCCTGACCCACAGCATGTGGCTGGTGAAATATTGGCAAAAGGTCCTAATGTCATGTTAGGTTACTACAAGAATGACGAAGCCACAGAGGCCACCATAGACAGCGAGGGTTGGTATCATACCGGTGACCTGGGCATCATGGACGAAGAGGGCAACGTATTCATCAAAGGTCGTTGCAAGACGATGCTCCTGGGTGCTAATGGTCAGAATATCTATCCTGAGGAGATAGAAGACAAGTTGAGCAATGTGATGCTTGTCAATGAATGCCTTGTGATTCAGCGTAATGAGAAGCTTTATGGCCTTGTTTATCCTGATATGGAAGCAGCTGCCAAACTTAATCTCTCGAAGAGTGACATTGAGGACATCATGGAGCAGAACCGCAAGGAACTTAATGCCAGCTTGCCCAACTATTGCCAGCTGACTGGCATCCGTGTTGTGGAGCAGGAATTTGAAAAGACACCCAAGAAGAGCATCAAGCGATTCAAGTACACCGATTATCCGGTGTAATCGGGCAAAATGGAAATCCAATTATCTGCCGTAATGGGCAAATAGAAATTCAATTATCTACTGTAGTGTGTAAGTGAAATATACAAAAAAGGGAGGTGATGCCTCCCTTTTTGTAGTGATATAGTTTTGTTTTTCTTCTTGTTATTATTCCTTTGCGCTTCTCACTCTCGATAATGTCTCAGGAGTCATCTGCAGGAAAGATGCCACATAAACCATAGGAGCACGTAACACAATCTCTGGCTTGTTCTTCAGCAATCGGGCATAACGCTCTGCGGCATTCTCGAATCGTTGGCTGTCGGCATGTTCCTGACTGCTAATCAGAGCATGTTCGAGTATGCGACGATAAAGAGTCAGTACCTCCTGGTTGTAGTTCATCAACAGGTGCAGCTCTTCGTATGGCATGGCAAAAAGGGTGCTGTTTTCAAGGGTTTCTACCATGAGTCGAGAAGGCTCTTGCTTGAGGAAGCTCTCGATACAGAACACTATCCTACCCTCAAACGAAAAGTGCTCGGTCACATCTTTTCCATTCTTGTAATAAAACTGGCGCACCATGCCTTTGTCCACAAAATACATGGCATTGCAAACCTGTCCTTCAGGAAAGACAAGCTCGCCTTTTAGCAATTTGATGGGTACAAGGATATTAGCCAGGGCTTGTATTGCCATGGGGCTCATAGGACAATAAATCCTAGCTATTTCTCGTGCTACATCTCGTCTTCGATCCATTAACATGTTCTCTCTATGGTATTATTTGGTCAGTATTGGTTTGATAAGATTTAGTCAAGTTTAAGTACGGCTAAGAATGCCTTTTGTGGTACTTGTACGTTACCAATTTGCTTCATTCTCTTCTTTCCCTTCTTCTGCTTCTCAAGCAATTTGCGTTTACGGCTTACGTCACCACCATAGCACTTTGCCAACACGTCCTTACGAACCTGTTTCACTGTCT
The DNA here is from genome assembly GCA_024401185.1 of Bacteroidaceae bacterium. Lineage (GTDB taxonomy): Bacteria > Bacteroidota > Bacteroidia > Bacteroidales > Bacteroidaceae > Physcousia. The sequence goes on from JAKSLO010000011.1 coordinate 18,858, forward strand.
CTCGTGCTATAATCTTTGCACCAATTGCTGCCTGGATAGCAATATCAAATTGCTGTCGAGGAAGCAACTCCTTAAGCTTCTCACACATGCGTCGTCCAAAGTCAACGGCATTGTCCACATGGGTCAATGTGCTCAAGGCATCCACGGGTTCACCATTTAGCAAGATGTCAAGTTTGATGAGCTTTGAAGGACGAAAGCCTGCCTGATGATAGTCGAAAGAAGCATATCCCTTGGAAATACTCTTCAGCTTGTCATAGAAGTCTATCACGATTTCGCCAAGAGGCATAAGATACTGCAACTCTACACGGTTACCACTAATGTACTCTTGCTTAATGAGTTCACCACGCTTGCCAAGACACAGGGTCATGATAGGGCCAATATAATTGGCTGTGGTAATGACGCTGGCATGGATGTAGGGTTCCTCTATATGGTCAATGAGAGTTTGGTCGGGCATTCCGGCAGGATTGTGTACCTCCTTGACCTCTCCTTGCTTGTCATACACTAAATATGATACGTTGGGTACGGTGGTGATGACGTCCATGTCGAACTCTCTGTCGAGACGTTCCTGAACGATCTCCATGTGCAAAAGACCCAGGAATCCACAACGGAAGCCGAATCCCAAAGCCACGGATGACTCAGGCATGAAGGTGAGTGATGCATCATTGAGCTGAAGTTTTTCAAGAGAAGCACGAAGGTTCTCAAAATCCTCGCTTTCAATGGGATATACACCCGCAAACACCATGGGTTTAACCTCCTCAAAACCGCTGATAGCCACCTTGTTGGTATTGGCCACGGTAGTAATGGTGTCACCCACCTTTACTTCGGTAGCCGTCTTGATGCCACTTACGATGTAACCTACGTCGCCACAATGTAACTCGTCACGGGGCGAGAGGTCCATTTTCAGTACGCCAATCTCATCAGCCTTATATTCCTTGCCAGTATTGATGAAAACTACTTCTTCGCCCTTGTGGATAGAGCCGTTTACAATCTTGAAATAAGCGATGATTCCACGGAAAGAGTTGAATACCGAGTCGAAGATCAATGCCTGCAAAGGTGCATCTTCATCACCTGAAGGTGAAGGGATTCGCTCCACTACGGCATTCAGTATGTCTTCTACACCCATACCCGTCTTACCGCTGGCACGGATGATTTCTTCGCGCTTGCATCCTATGAGGTCAACAATCTCGTCCTCAACCTCTTCGGGCATGGCGTTGGGCATGTCGCACTTATTGATGACTGGAATAATCTCAAGGTCGTGGTCAATTGCCATATACAGGTTTGAAATCGTCTGTGCTTGTACACCCTGTGTAGCATCCACCACCAGTAAAGCACCCTCACAGGCAGCAATACTACGGCTGACCTCATAGCTGAAGTCAACGTGTCCCGGAGTGTCAATAAGGTTCAAACGGTATGTTTCTCCCTTGTAATTGTAATTCATCTGTATGGCATGGCTCTTGATGGTGATGCCTCGCTCTTGTTCAAGATCCATGTCATCAAGCATCTGCCCCTGAGTAACCTTGATGGTTTGGGTATATTCAAGCATACGGTCAGCCAGAGTTGACTTACCGTGGTCAATATGTGCAATGATGCAAAAGTTGCGTATATGGTTCTGCATAATCCAAATTTTATACAAAGTTACAAAAAAAACAAAAATATTACTGCAATATAGGTACTTTTTTTATGTGTTTATGAAATAAAACACAAAAAGCACTCATCTGAGTAAACCCAAATGAATGCTTTTTGATGTGTTTTGTGATGATTAGATAATAAATATGTATGTTATAAGTAAGTGATCATAATTAGGTTTATATTAGATTGTGCTAAATTTGGATGCATATTTGGCTATTATTTGAAGGAGTGTAGCGGGCTACATGACTAAAAATGAAAGCCAAATATGCGCCAAAGGTAGTACAAGATAATACTCGAGTCACTTGCTTAGTCATTCTAAAAATAATTTTGATCACTTACTTACCATCACTTATTGGTGAATATGCTTGGCGAATCCGATTAGAATTTGCGACGTCCCCATGCGTCTTCCCATGCTTTCTGATTAGCACCGAGATCCAGCATGCAGAAGTTGTTTGAGACCATGTTCAGGAGCTTGAAGATTTCATAATCCTCTGCACCGAGAACCTCTTCCTCATGCATTACGTGCTGGGTGACATCCTTCAACTGCTCCTCGGTGTACTTTGTCTCAAAATAGGTGATTATATCATTGTACATGGCAATGGCGGGTTCGTAATCTGCCTCAGTTACGCTAAAGTTCTTAAGATGGTCGATGACTTCGGCATATTTTGCCTGATCAAAGGTGGCATTGCTTGCTTTCTCCTCAGTTTGTTCTGTGGTGGCTGCCTCTGCCGACTCTGCTGATTCTGCCTTCTTGTTGCATGATACTATGGTCATTGCCACAACAGCCATAGCTAAATACTTTCCAAATTTCATTGTTAGAATTTTAATTAAGTGGTTTATGTTAATATATAGTAAAATAGATTGTTAAACAATAAAAGTTAATTTTTGTGCCTAAGCAAGTGCCAGATTTTGGTTGTCTGCCTGTGCCACTTGTTTACAAGCCGATGTTGTTTCGTCGTGTTAGGCTTTTGTTCCATCTTTCCGTCTCTGCACCCAGGTCCAATCCATAAAGACTTTTTGAGCATTTGCATAGAAGCTTGTATAGCTCATAGTCGTCTGCTCCTAAGATTTCGTCTTCGTGCATAAGGTGGTTAGATACCTCGATGAGTTGTGCCTTTGTGTATTTTTTCTCAAAATATGTAAGTAGGTCATCATGTAAAGCAATTATCTGCGAATAGTCAGAATCCGTAACACAATAGCTTTGTATGTGTTCTATTGTCTCAGCATACTTTGAATCATCAAATCCCCTATTGCTGCATGAAACAGCCATGGTGGTTGTGAATACAAAGGTAAGATACTTTAAATACTTCATCGTGTCCTTGTTTTCTTTCACCGCCTACCTGAATGTTTGCCACGTTGCCGAAGTCTGCATCCTGCCATGCGGTTAGTATTAGTTTGAGTTGATATTATTTTGCAAATGTGCACCCAATTAAGAGTTTCACATGTTTTCGTTTCCAATGCAAAAGTATAACTTTTTTTTTATCTGTGCAAGGGTTTTTGCGTACTCGAATCGAAAACGAAAACTATTGTTACAAATTCAATACCCAGTTAACTCAAAAAAAAGCGTCCTTGTTTCACAACAAAGACGCTCAAAACATTAACACTACTATTAACACCTAAACATTAAAAAGTTTATGAAAACACTTTTCTGTTTTTCCTACTGCAAAGGTAAGGCGATTATTTTAATCTACCAAAACATTTAGTGGAAAAATTCACAATTTAACGCAATTTTAACATTTCTCTGATGTTTTTCCGTGATTTTCGCGTTGTCTTACGGCTTCATAGAGCAAAATGGCAGCACTAACGGACACATTAAGCGAATCGAGTTTTCCCAGCATAGGGATGCGTATATGGGCATCGGCAGCATTTCTCCATTGCTGGGTAAGTCCTGTGGCTTCTGTTCCCATCACTATGGCAGTACCCACATTCATGTCTGTATCGTAATAGAGAGATGAATCCTGCAATTGAGCCGTGAGTATCTGCACTTTGTTCTTTTTTAAATAAGCGATGCATTCTTCCGAGGTACAGGTGACACAGGGCACGGTAAAGATAGCACCAATGGAACTTCGTATAAGATTGGGGTTGAAGACATCTGTCAACGGATCGCATACTATCACGGCATCTGCGCCCGAAGCATCCGCACTTCGGAGTATTGCGCCTAGGTTGCCTGGCTTTTCCACGCTTTCGAGTACCACAAACAATGGAGCATCCACATGGCGTGTGGCAAGTTGCTTATGCAGGTCATCCAGCGTTGTTACTTTCGACTTCACAGTGGCTATTATGCCTTCTGTACCACCACGGAATGCCACCTTGTCATATATTGCCGAGGTTATCTGCAGCACAAGTTGGGCATGCTGCAGTAAGGGCTCTACCTCTACGTCGCTGTTACTACGATGCAACTGCTCAGTATTTCCCGCCAGGGCGATCTCAGGACAATAGAATATGGTATCTACCTCATAACCGGCATTAAGGCAATGCATCAACTCACGTTGGCCTTCCACCACGAACAGTCCTTCCTTACGTCGAGCCGATGACTTCTGCTGCAATAACAGCAATTTCTTTATGCGCGGGTTCTGTGCACTTGATATTATTTCCATATAACAAATAAGTCTTTCTATTCTCTATTCAGATGATACTCTACCATGCGACGAATCGCTCTGTCGCAAACGGGGCAGAATATGGGACACTCATTCGTTTTCATCCTGCAATCCATTACAGGCCTGTACACACCTTTCGACTGGTATCCCCCACCCTCATACACACCCAGCACCTTGGTGTCGTTGCTTTTCACGTTGGGGGTGGGTATTGGGGTATCCTTCCCGAGCATGTCCTTCCACTTGCTGTCAAAGTCAACCAGCGTAGTGAGGTTGGGTTCCCATGGTTCAGTGTCAGATGGGTACATCGTCTCATACTGATCGTCGTAGAAGTACTCATCGCCCAGTCCTCCAAAACTATGTCCAAACTCATGAACGATGACTGGGCGCGTCTTGGCATGATGTGCCGAACTCATCATGTAGCTGTTGTAAATGCCACCACCGCCATAGTTGTCGGTGTTTACCAGAATGATGATATGCTCGTAGGGAATGCCTGCCAGCACATTGTGCAGTTTTCTGATGTTCAAGGTGGTAAGATAACGTTCGCTGTAGAATGTGTCGTAATTGCCTCCCAGTACGGTGTTTCGCCATTCCTGCTTGTGTGGAATACTCACTCCACTTTCCACAGAGGGTGAACAAACCGCTATGAAGTTGAACTTGTCCTTCAGCGACTTGAATGGTTCATGTTGATGGTACGCCTCCACGCACATCTGGCAATCCTTCTCAAACAAATCCATTTCCTGTTCGGTATAGCCTTCTGCCACAATGGCTATGTCGATGGCATGCTGTGGGTCATTGGCTTTATAAACGTATTTCCAAGGCGTAACGCCCATCTGTCCTATTTTGCGAATCAGGATGTCGTTGGGATTGACATGGTGTGTATATTTGGCAGTTACTTTGTTGTGTGTGTTGGTTAGCGTGACCTGGATGTCAACATCCGATTTGGGGAAAGGCACGAGAAACGTGTTTTCAAAGCTCTTGGTCAGTTGGGTAGCTTCCTCTGTTGACTGCCATTCCTGAAAGAGTGAGGAAAAGGAGTAACGGTAGATGACCTTTTTTGTCTTGGAATCTGTCACGCAGAGTTGTCCGTTGCCTTGAAGCAACACCTTGTCCAGATTGCCCCTTCTGCCATACCATTCGGGACTTTGGCTAAGTTCTACGAGTGAAATGTTTTGTTGCTCATTATTCCCCGAGAAGATATAGTCAAGACGTAGCGTATTATTCTCGAAGTGGTCGTCAAACTTCTGAGCCTGTACGTTGTGGCATAGCGTAATGGCAAACAGCCATGTGAGTAAAAACCTTGTGTGCATTTTCATGTTTTATGCATTTTGTTTGCAAATGTACAAATTATAATGTATTTTTGCAAATAAAAAACGATGAAACGAGCTGAACTTTACGAAAAGGTGACTGCTTACTTTGAGAAAGCCATGCCAGTAGCAGAAACGGAATTACATTACACCAATCCCTTTGAATTGCTCGTTGCCGTGATACTGAGTGCTCAATGCACGGACAAGCGTGTGAACCTGATAACTCCGCATCTTTTTGAGGACTATCCTAATGCCGAAGCCATGGCATGTGCTTCAGCCGATGTCATCTACGAGTATGTCAAGAGCATCAGCTATCCCAACAACAAGGCAAAGCATCTTGTGGCTATGGCTAACATGCTGCTCAGCGAATATGGGGGTGAAGTACCCTCCGACTTCGAGCAACTTGTCAAATTGCCAGGTGTAGGCAGGAAAACTGCTAACGTCATTCAGAGTGTGGTATGGAACAAGCCCACCATGGCTGTCGATACGCATGTCTTCCGTGTCAGCCATCGCATAGGCCTTGTTACAGAATCATGCACTACCCCACTCTCGGTCGAGAAGATGCTAATCAGGTATTTCTCACAGAGCATTATTCCTAAAGCCCATCATTGGCTTATCTTGCATGGACGCTACGTGTGTACGGCACGAGCACCGAAATGTGCCAAATGTGGCTTGAATGAAATCTGCGCATTCTGCAAAAAAAGAACCTAAGGTGAGTGCCTGCTAACTGAGGGCTTATCCCAGCACCTCGTAATCCCAGTCTTTTAGCACGCGCATGCAGTATTCGTTGACAAGTTGAATGGTACGTGGTTTGTACTCGTACTTATTTTTCTTGTAACCCTTCTTTTTCTCCAGGTAAGCCAATACAGCAGGTTCTGCCACGTTCCATCCTGGGATGTTCAGCTCCTTGTAAATGCGTTCGGTAACGCCATAAGCATCCTTCTCTATATCCTCAAATTTCACCTCTATCAGGTTACCCTTGGGGATGTATTTCTTTTGCTCTTCGTAGGCATCGTAAAGCTCGGCATAGTTGCGCAGAATGTTCTGTTCCATTTGCTCCAGAGGTATGCTGTGCAGTTCAAGGGGCGCAATGGTGTTGGTAAAGAACGAGCGCGAACTTTCAAATACCGTATAGGGGTTTCGCATCAGGTAGATAAACTTGGCATTGGGGAACATCTCCACCAATGTCTTCACCTTACCTGTGTGAGGTGGATTTTTCGATAGGTAGTGAAGGTCTTCGTATTTCAACTTTTGTTCTTCGGGCTTTTTTGACTTACGGTAGAGTTTGGCTGTGTTCCAGAGACTTACCTTGACCAGTTTCATAAACTGTTCTTTGAAGTCGTTTATTTCCTCCTCTGTGGCAGATTTCATTGTCAGGAATCTGTCACAGTATTCCTGCATCTTCTCAGGGTAGATCCAGAAGTTGTAGTAGGTACTGGGACATGTGTTATGCAGGGCGAACTCTTCTTCTTGTGGCAGGTCGGGAGCCAGTTCCATGTTGTCAGTCGGACGATGACTGGGCATAATCCACCCCATGATGGGCTTAAACAACCATTGCATGGCCATGATGTAGTGAGGGAATACCGTTTGGTAGGTTGTGGTAAAACCAAAACGAGGGTCTTGTGCAAAGATGTTGTGTACGAAGGTTGTACCGCTTCGCCAATGTCCGAGGATGAAGACGGGATCGTGCATCAATGGCTTGTCTGCTAATTGCTTGCGATACTTGCGATTCTGCAATCCGCTCATGGTACTCAGTATTCGGCAGATACACTTAGTGAGGCGGTATTTCGTCTTCTTCCCTTTGGCAACATGTTGTCCCTGGGTTATCTTCTTGAACGTCTTCCAGTCGGCACCTACAAGCGTGTTGACGGGAAGCTTTGAAAACTCTATAAGTCCCATATCATTTTGACCCACCCCTTTCCTTGCTGTTACACAAGGAAATTTTTTTATGGGGCGTATGGGTCATAAAAACTTTTGTTGGTTGATAATTCCTTTATGTCTTTCTTCCTTGATGACTTTTATCTATTTTCTTTCAACTTTATAATTTTTTGTATTATGTGTCAGTTGTTTATGATAAATTTCAAAACATAGTCAACGTAAGAAGAATCAATAATTTCTTGTTTATTTTACCACTACGATTTCCAATCCTTGGCGAGCCAGATCCTTTACCACCTTTTCAACCGCTTCATAGTGCTCTGCTGAAATGCCAAGCTTTGTGAGGTCAACTGTAGGAAGCTGTATCTGGTTGATGTCGTTCTCCTCAAGGGGTTGAACAATCATACCCACAGCCGAGGTGTTGTTGGTGATGGGGTCGATTAGAATGAAGGCACCTGTTGCCTTGTTGTCCTTGTACGCATCAAAGAAGAGCGTCTTGGCTGTGGTAATCTGTACTCGTCCGATTTCGTTGAGTTTGAAGGTGTCGGTTTCGCTTTTTTCAAGCGTGTTCACATCCACCTTGTAGTCAATCTTGTCGAGTGTGGCACGAGTAGTATTGGTATTGTGCTTCAGGAAGAACTGCTTGTTTCTGTCAAGGGGTTCCTCGTCCATCCATACCAGCATGGTCTCAAAGTGGCGTCCCACATTGGGCACGTTGTCAGGACGTACAATCATCTCACCACGACTGATGTCAATCTCATCTTCGAGTGTGATGGTCACACACTGGGGACAGAATGCCTCTTCCAGCTCGCCCTCATAGGTTACGATGCTCTTCACATGGCTCTTCTTCATCGAAGGGAGTGCCACAATTTCATCACCCTTGCGGATTACTCCGCTGGCAATCTTACCGCAGAAACCACGGAAGTCAAGGTTGGGACGCAGTACATACTGTACGGGGAAACGGAAATCCGCCATGTTGCGGTCACGATGAATGGGCACATTCTCCAGGAAGTCAAGTAAGGCAGGACCCTCATACCAGGGTGTGCGACTGCTCTTCTCCACCACGTTGTCACCATCACGGGCACTCAAGGGGAAACATGTTACATCCTCCACGCCCAGTTTATGTGCCAATTCCAGATATTCCTGGGTAATCTTGTCGTATGTTTCCTTGTCGAAGTCGATAAGGTCCATCTTGTTTACAGCCAACACGATGTGCTTAATACCCAGCAACGACACCAGGAAGGTGTGACGACGGGTTTGGGTAATCACACCTGTACGGCAATCCACCAGGATGATGGCAAGATTGGCTGTAGAGCCACCGGTAATCATATTGCGAGTGTATTGCTCGTGTCCCGGAGTATCTGCAATAATGAATTTACGAGCATTGGTAGAGAAGTATCTGTAAGCCACGTCGATGGTAATACCCTCTTCACGTTCTGCCTTCAATCCATCCAAAAGCAAGGCGTAGTCAATCTCACCTGCTCCGGCATTACCCACACGCTTGGAATCCTTCTCCAGCGCGCTCAACTGGTCTTCGTATAGTTTTTTACTGTCAAACAGCAGTCGTCCAATCAAGGTTGACTTACCATCATCCACGCTACCAGCTGTAAGCAAGCGAAGCAAATCCTTTTTTTCATCGGCATCCAGAAATGCCTTGATATCTATATTCTGTTCAGACATATTGAATCAACTTTTAAAATTCACAATTCATAATTCACATCGTAAAACCTTCACAATTCACAACTGACTTCGTAGAACCTAATTAGTTTGCGAGATGCCTTGTTGTTCTTTATTGTCATATTAATTATTGTGAATTATGCATTGTGCATTGTGAATTATCAAAAATATCCCTCCCTCTTTTTCTGCTCCATACTGGCTTCCTGGTCGAAGTCGATGACGCGAGTGGTGCGTTCGCTCTTGGTGGTAGTCATCATCTCCTCCACGATTTCCTCGATGGTGGTGGCGTTCGACTCTACGGCACCTGTCAGAGGCCAGCAGCCAAGGGTACGGAAGCGTACCATTCTGTTCTGTATCTTGGGTACAAGTTCCTTGGGAAGTCGTTCATCGTCGGCCATGATGAGGTTGCCGTCAATCTCTACGCAAGGGCGCTCCTTGGCATAGTAGAGAGGTACGATGGGAATGTTTTCCAAACGGATGTACTGCCAGATGTCAAGTTCTGTCCAGTTGCTCAGAGGGAAGACACGGATGGACTCACCCTTGTGCACACGGCTGTTGTAGATATCCCACAACTCAGGACGCTGGTTCTTGGGATCCCATTGCTGGAACTGGTCGCGGAAACTGAAGATGCGTTCCTTGGCTCGGCTCTTCTCCTCGTCACGGCGAGCACCGCCGAAGGCTGCATCAAACTTATACTTGTTCAAGGCATCCAACAAAGCCTTGGTCTTCATGAGGTCAGTATGCACCTTGCTGCCATGGGTAAAAGGACCTACCCCAGCCTTGAATGCCTCCTCGTTGCTCTCCACAATGAGGTTCCATCCAAATTTCTTGGCATAGCTGTCGCGAAATTCTATCATCTCCTTGAATTTCCAACGAGAGTCGATGTGCATCAGGGGAAAGGGCACTTTGCCAGGGGCAAATGCCTTTTCTGCCAGGCGAACCATCACACTACTGTCCTTGCCTATACTATAAAGCATTACAGGGTTCTCAAACTCAGCAGCCACCTCACGAATGATGTGAATACTCTCTGCCTCGAGTTCCTGCAAATGTGAAAGATTGTATTCCATATATTTATTTTATAATGTATTTACTGAACTGATCATTTCCAACACCTTCATCGTGCTTTCTTCCAGCGAAAGCTTACTGGTGTCTATGCTTAGAGTGGGATTTTTGGGTTCTTCAAAAGGTGCGCTGATGCCTGTGAAGTTCTTTACCTCACCTTTTCTTGCACGGGCATACAAGCCTTTCACATCCCTGCGCTCACATTCTTCAATAGGCGTACTTACATACACCTCCTTGAAATCTTGTTCACCCACAATCTGACGAGCCATCTCGCGAATGTCTTCGGTAGGACTCACAAAGCATGCCAGGGTTACTATGCCTGTCTGTACAAACAACTTACCCACCTCGGCGATACGTCGGATGTTTTCCATTCTATCCTCTTGCGAGAATCCCAGGTTGTTGTTGATTCCCGAACGTATGTTGTCGCCATCCAGTATGCGACAAAGTATGCCCCTCTTGTGCAGCTCTCGCTCAACAGACATGGCTACTGTGCTCTTGCCGCTTCCGCTCAAGCCTGTAAACCAAACCATCATGCCACGCTGGTTGAGCAGCTGCTCCTTGTCTTCGCGTGACATCATTTGGTCGTATATGGGGTAGATGTTGTTGTCTGACATGTTATTCTATTTAGCATTAAAACTCCCAGATTTCGGGTATTACGAACACACTTATCAAGAATACTATGAGATTCAGGGGTATGCCCACCTTCACATAGTCCTTGAACTTATATCCTCCTATGCCTTGCACCAGAAGGTTCGTCTGGTAACCAATAGGGGTACTGAATGCTGCGCTTGCAGCCATACAGATGCAGATGAAGAATGGCATGGGGTCGCATCCCATTTTCTCGGCTACCGACAAAGCCAGAGGGAAAGACAAAGCCGCTGCGGCATTGTTCGTAATCAGTTCCGTGAAAAGGTTTGTGATAATGAATAGTATTGCCATCATGGCATATACTCCACCTTCGGTATGTCCAATCGAGTCAGCAGCGTCAATGATGAATCCTGCTATGTAGTCGGCAAAACCAGAGTTTTGCATACCCTTGCTGATGGCAAAGGCACAGGCAATGGTGACAAGCACGTCCCATGACATGTATTTGCTGTACTTGCGGGCATTGAACATGCCTGTCCAAGCCATGATGACGGTTGTGACGCACACAAAGAAGAACATGTCAAACTTGAAGTTGGGCACCAACTCTTTCATGAAAGGCAGCTCACCAATGGTGGCACCAATAATCATGAATGCCATGAGAATAAAGGCAAACCATTTCTTTTTCCCACCAAGCATCTGATTGTCCGTATCATAGCTGGCAATGAGGAAAGCCTTTGATTCACCATACGACTGAACGAACTTGTTGTCCGTCTCAAGCAGCAAGGTGTCATGGTTCTGCAAGGGTATGTTCATCCAGTCACCAGTCAGCAGTTCTCCGTTTCTGCGGATGGAGAGCACGTTAGCCCCATAGTGTCGGAAAAAGTCAAACTCGCGGATACTGCATCCTAAGCCAGGAAAACGGCTACGAATCACCACTTCCACCGTTGTCAAATCCTTTCTGGTATCCATTTCCACATCGCCTTCGCGCTTGTCGGGAAGCAGGTAATGGCTGTAGAAAATAAGGTACAGAAGACCCACGATGCAAATAAAGATACCCACCTTGCCTAATTCAAACATCGACATTCCCTCATGTCCTGCATCCTGAATCATACCATCCACTACCAGATTGGTACTGGTACCTATCAAGGTACAAATACCTCCAAGAATGGTAGCATAACTTAGTGGTATCAAGAACTTTGTAGGGGGAAGTTTCATCTTGCGCGCCCAGTTTTTGATCATGGGGGCAAAAATAACTACAACGGGCGTGTTGTTTAGAAATGCGGAAACAAACGAGACCATAGGCAAAAAGCGTGCATTGGCCTTAGTTACCGTTGTCTGTTTGTGAGGCAGCATCGAGAAGATGATACGTTCCAGAATACCGCTACGACGTACACCCTCGCTAACCAGAAACAATAGTGCCACGGTAATCATTCCCTTGTTGGAGAATCCTTCCAGACAATCCTTTGGGGTAAGAATACCGGCACAAAGCATTAATACAACACAGGTAAAGAGGATAAGTCCTGGTTTCAACTTATCCGTCATCAATGCCCATATCATCAATATGAGGCATAACGATACGTATATTATACTAAAACTCATTGTTTCTTGTTTGTAGTTTATTTGGGAAGTTATCCCTGTCGTTTGGGAAGTTATGGGAAGTTAGCTTCGCGGATTAACTTCCACAAAGCTAACTCACCAAAAATTTACTTATACTCTTCCCAACTGTTGATGACCAGATCATCGAGACTTACGGTAGTAAATGCTCGGATGAATGCAGCCGCCAGACGTGAGTTGGTAATAAGAGGCACATTCAAATCGACAGCAGCACGGCGAATCTTGTAGCCATTGGTCAACTCACCAACGGTAAGGTCCTTGGGAATGTTGACAACCATGTCAATCTTATGCTCGTGCAACAAGTCAAGTGCCTGTGGCTGTCTCTCAGGTTCGCTGGGCCAGTAAACCAACGTGTTGGGAATACCATTGTCGTTGAGGAACTTGCTCGTTCCACCTGTAGCATACAACTCATAGCCGTTGTCTATCAGTCGCTTGGCAGCATCGAGCATGGCAACCTTTTCCTTGGCAGTACCCGTACTCAGCAGTACACTCTTCTCGGGTATTCTGTGACCCACGCTCAGCATAGCCTTCAGCAAGGCGCAGTTCACGTCGTTGCCCAGACAGCCTACCTCACCGGTAGAACTCATATCCACACCCAATACAGGGTCAGCCTTCTGCAGACGGTTGAATGAGAACTGGCTTGCCTTGATGCCCACATAATCAAAGTCGAAGAACGACTTGTTGGGTTTCTCCACGGGCAATCCCATCATGACACGGGTAGCTAGTTCGATAAGGTTGATCTTCAGTACCTTGCTTACGAATGGGAACGAACGGCTGGCGCGAAGATTACACTCAATCACCTTGATCTCATTGTCACGAGCCAGATACTGAATGTTGAAGGGACCGCTGATGTTCAGCTCCTTGGCAATCTGCGTAGAGATCTTCTTGATACGGCGAACCGTTTCCACATAGAGCTTCTGTGCAGGGAACTGTATGGTAGCATCACCTGAGTGTACACCCGCATATTCGATATGCTCTGATATGGCGTAGGCTATGATCTCGCCATTGCGAGCCACGGCATCCATCTCCACCTCCTTGGTATTCTGCATGAATTTCGAAATCACCACAGGATGTTTCTTCGATACGTTCGCAGCCAGTTTCAAGAAGCGTTCCAACTCATCCTGATTAGAGCATACGTTCATGGCAGCACCCGAAAGTACGTATGAGGGACGAACCAGTACAGGGAAGCCCACTCTATCTACGAATTCGTTGACATCCTCCATTGAGGTCAATGCACTCCATTCGGGCTGATCCACGCCGATGCGGTCGAGCATGGCCGAGAACTTGTCGCGGTCCTCTGCATTGTCGATGTATTTTGCCTGTGTTCCCAGGATGGGTACACGTTGCTCGTCAAGCTTCACGGCAAGGTTGTTTGGAATCTGACCACCGGTGCTTACGATGACACCCTGAGGATTTTCCAGGTCGATGATGTCCATAACGCGCTCGAAGGTCAACTCGTCGAAGTAGAGACGATCGCACATGTCATAGTCGGTCGAAACCGTCTCGGGGTTGTAGTTGATCATCACGCTGCGGAAGCCCTCCTTGCGGATGGTGTTCAATGCCTGCACGCCACACCAGTCGAACTCTACTGATGAACCGATGCGATAGGCACCACTACCCAATACCACTACGCTGCGACGGTCGTTCTCGAATATGATGTCGTGATCCACGGCGCTGTAGGTAAGGTATAGGTAGTTTGTCTGTGCAGGATACTCAGCAGCGAGGGTGTCAATCTGCTTGACGTAGGGAATGATGCCAGCCTGACGACGATGACGACGTACTATCAGCATAGCATCCTCGATGTCGATTTCCTTCTCCATACCCAGGGCACGGGCAATCTGGAAATCTGTGAAGCCATACACCTTTGCCTTACGTAGCAATTCCTTGTCGAGGGTATTGATATGGCTGCTTCGCAACTCCTTATTTATATTATATATGTTCTGCAGCTTCTGAAGGAACCACTTGTCGATCTTGGTCAAGGCATGAATCTGGTCCACGGTATAGTCGGCAAAGAATGCCTTTTCGATGACGAAGATACGCTTGTCGGTGGGAGCCTTCAATGAAGCGTCAAGGTCTTCAATCTTCAGTTCCTTGTTGCCTACAAATCCGTGCATGCCCTGTCCGATCATGCGAAGTCCCTTCTGGATTGACTCCTCGAAGGTACGGCCAATGGCCATCACCTCGCCTACCGACTTCATGCTACTACCCAACTCGCGATCTACGCCACGGAACTTGCCGAGGTCCCAACGTGGAATCTTACAAACCACATAGTCGAGTGCAGGCTCAAAGAAGGCTGATGTAGTCTTGGTTACCGAGTTCTTCAGGTCAAACAATCCGTAGCCCAAGCCCAGTTTGGCAGCCACGAATGCCAGGGGATAGCCAGTTGCCTTGGATGCCAAAGCAGAACTACGCGAAAGACGTGCATTCACCTCAATCACGCGGTAGTCCTCACTCTCGGGGTCGAAGGCATACTGTACGTTGCACTCACCCACTATGCCGATGTGGCGGATAATCTTGATGGCAAGTGCACGCAGCTTGTGATATTCTGCGTTGGTAAGTGTCTGCGAAGGAGCGATGACGATACTCTCACCGGTATGGATGCCCAGAGGGTCGAAGTTCTCCATGTTGCAGACGGTAATACAGTTGTCAAAGCGGTCGCGAACCACCTCATACTCTATCTCCTTCCATCCCTTCAGACTCTTCTCCACCAATACCTGGGGTGAGAAGCTGAATGCCTTTTCGGCAATCTTGTTCAGTTCTTCCTCGTTGTCGCAGAAACCGCTGCCAAGACCACCCAATGCATAGGCAGCACGTATGATGACGGGATAGCCCAGTTCCTTGGCAGCTGTACGGGCAGCCTCGATATCCTCACATGCCTGACTCTTAATGGTCTTTACACCGATCTCGTCAAGTTTCTCCACAAACAGTTCGCGGTCTTCTGTGTCGATGATGGCCTGTACGGGCGTGCCCAATACCTTTACGCCATATTTCTCCAGAATGCCATTCTTGTAGAGTTCCACACCACAGTTCAATGCGGTCTGTCCACCAAAGGCAAGCAAAATGCCTTGAGGACGCTCCTTCTGGATGACGCGCTCTACAAAATAAGGTGTGACGGGCAGATAGAAGATCTTGTCGGCAACACCCTCGCTGGTCTGCACGGTGGCGATATTGGGATTGATCAATACGGTTTCAATACCCTCCTCGCGCATAGCCTTCAGAGCCTGCGAACCTGAGTAGTCAAACTCACCAGCCTCACCAATCTTCAAGGCACCCGAACCTAACAGAAGCACCTTCTTGATCTGTGCTCTCTCGGTCGAGATGGATGCAGGAGCCTTCAGTACCTCTTCACCATTCAGGGCGTTGACAAACTCGTCGAAGAGGAACTCTGTATCGATTGGACCCGCACATGCTTCGGGGTGGAACTGTGCCGAGAACCAGGGGTAGTTCTTATGGCGTACACCCTCGTTAGAGCCATCGTTCATATTGACGAAGAGAGGTTCCCAGTCAGCCGAAAGTGTCTTGCTATCCACAGCATAGCCATGGTTCTGTGTGGTGATGAAACACTTCTCCGTACCTACCAGTCGTACGGGCTGGTTGTGCGAACGGTGTCCGTACTTCAATTTATATATGGTAGCACCGGCAGCCTTTGACAGCAACTGGTTACCCATACAGATACCCATGATGGGGCGCACCTGTGCCTTCTTCTGCTCGTTCTCCATGAACTTGCGAATGTTGTTGACCGCAGCCACACAGGTATCGGGGTCACCAGGACCATTGGCAAGGAAGAGGCCGTCAAAGCCCTGTGCGTTGTCCTTGTCAAGCTGGTTGAAGTCGTAGTCCCAGGGCACGCGTATCACCTCTACGCCACGCTTCAGAAGGCAACGTATGATGTTTTGCTTCACACCACAATCCACCAACACCACCTTTTTGCCTTTGGCAGTCTTAATGGCAGGCTGATCCTCGCTCAGCCGGTTGCTGGGCTCGGTATAGTCTTCAGGTTTATAGGTAATTACCTCCTTGCAGCTTACCTCAGCCACGAAGTTAACACCCTCGTATTCTGCTTCGGGTATGTTGTCGGGCTGGTCATCAAACAAAATTTTACCCATCATCACACCATGCTCTCTGAGCACCTTTGTGAGTTGACGGGTATCAATGCCGGTAATGCCAGGCACTTGTTCGCGCTTGAGCCACTCGCCCAGCGTTTCCTTACCATTCCAATGGCTGAACTCCTCGCTGTAGTCGCTTACGATAATAGCCTTGGCATATATCTTGTCGCTCTCCATAAAAGTAGAGAGACCGTTCTTTTCTATACTGAATTCGGGAACACCATAATTTCCTACCAGAGGAAATGTAAGAGCCATCAACTGTCCTGCGTACGATGGGTCTGTCAAACTCTCGGGATAACCCATCATGGCAGTATTGAAAACCACCTCGCCGGCCACGGGTTTGTCGTAGCCAAAAGAATTACCTACAAAAACGCTACCGTCGTCTAAAACCAGACGGACACGCTTACTCGTCTTCGTTCTTTTCTCGTTTTCCATAATTGGATGCACTTTTTACTTTGTAAAATTACCTGAAAGACTTTTTCTAATACCGCATGCAAAAGTACTCATTTTTTTGCAAATGGCAAAGCTAAGGTGGATGATAATCCGTCAAAACTTACATATTGAAACAAAAAACGTACATTTATACTACTTTTTTTTGTTTTTAGTGCAGAATGTTGTAACTTTGCAACATATTTCTTTTTTAGATTTTAACCCTGATTTTGAAATCTTGGTAAAAATCAATCTTGAAAATAAGTGTTTGATAGAATTCCTCTGCGTGTAGTGTGAAATTGAGTGGACGGGAGTCCATTTCAATATGAATTGATAGTATTATAATATGACGCGAATACTTTTTGTCTGTCTGGGTAACATTTGCCGTAGTTGTGCGGCACAAACTGTTATGCAATCTATTGTGGATAGAAATCAACGTCAGGCTGATTTCTTCATCGACTCTGCTGGTATTATTGACTATCACGAAGGCGAACAGGCCGACTCCAGAATGCGCCGTCATGCCTTCGACAGGGGTTATCGAATCACGCATCTCTCCCGTCCTGTAAGGCAGGATGATTTCCGCGATTTCGACTATATTATCGGCATGGATGATAGCAACATAAAGCGTCTCAATGCAATGGCTCCTTCAAATGCCGACAAAGGCAGGATTCATCGCATGACGGAGTGGAGCCGTGCGTTCGATGTGGACGAAGTGCCTGACCCTTACTACGGTGGTGATAAAGGCTTTGAAAATGTACTCGACTTACTTGAAGATGCCTGTCAGGTGCTTTTCGATTCTCTTGCGTGACAATCCCCACTTTTCTTTCCTAATATGCGCTTAAAAAGATGTGTGCTTAAATAGATGTATTGTATGAAACACGCTGCATTTTTTCAATACCTTCTCGCCTCCTTCATCCTGATGGGTTGCCTTACGGGTTGTGATGACAGATACCGATATAACCCCGAGTGGAAGAGACCACATAATGAGTTTAACTTCAGCACCGAGCGCCCTCACTTGTTGCGACTGGAGTACTCTCACATGCAGATGAAGAACATCGTGTTCTTCCGTGTCTATGACCAGAATCCCCTGAAGAACGACCACAATGGTGCCGTACTGGACAAGACCTTGGAACCCATCTTTGTGGGTGCTACCAACATAAAGGGTATTTTCGACGAGAAGATTTCCATCCCTTCTTTTGTGAACAAGATATACATCTATACCGACAACCGCTTTGCCCAGCAGCTTATTGTGGCACCGGTAGGCGATGGCGACATCTATGCCAGCGACAACTCCAACGAGGACTATGCCAAGGCTGTCAGCGTGGACGACATCACGCGCGATACCATTGTCTCGCTTTCTGAGAACATAGGTGCCTATTGCTTCGAGGATACTTGGCCTAATGAGGGTGACTATGATTTCAATGATGTAGTAGTAAAAGGCACTCAAACCACCCATTGGGCACTCTCGCGTACCAGCGTGAAGACTGACCAAGGGTTCTCTGCCATGCTTTTCTCTGGTTCCATGAAGGTGTACCAGGTAGAAGCTACCTTTAAGGCTTTTGTGGGTAAGGACAGTTATCAGGACGGACTGTATTGCTATGTTGATCTGCCCGGTGGAATGGTGGTGGACAAGGAGTCATACTACATCCGCAAGCCTGGTGAGACGGAGTGGAGTGAATACGAACCTGCCAATCGTCTGCATACTGAGGAACTCTACCACAAGCATGGAGGCTTCAAATACAATGGTCATGGCACCGGTCTTGCCCATGTCATCTGGTTTACCACATCCATAGCCAATGATGGCTCGGGCTGTGAGTACAGGGTGGTGCTCAACTATGCCTATAGCCGCACCTCTATACAGAAGACCAACTTCCGTCCGTTTATTTCCGTGCGCGAGGGTTTTATTCCCTATAGCTACGATGTGCCATATTACGAGGTGCATTTGCCTTATGAGACTCCCACCCAGGTAATGCCCCAAAAGTATTGGTCCACCGCCTATGATGCTTCTCTCCCTGCCTCCATCACTTCAAAGGACGAGGGATGTTTCTACCTTCGTGCCTATGAGAAAGGGCATGCTCCTTATGACGCAAACTACCCATTTGCCATGAAACTGTGTGGAGCAACTGAGCAAGACATCGCACCATTGCTCAGCACTTCCAACGAGGGTGTACCCATCAGCGTGATTTGCAAGGGCTATCCCCAATGGGTTGAGAGTGATGGCATTGCTTGTACGGATTGGTATAAGGGGGAATGAAGTTAACTCCTTTTCACTCAGCGTGCCGTAGGCTGATGCTTCGCACAACGTGCAGAAGAACTCCCTAAGTTTCAACCACCCAAGGGTGGGAAACTTTAATTACATTGCATTTCATTTCATTGCTTACTAAAGAAATCCTTATTCTCTATCACATTGCCTTCGGCATCGGTAATGCGCCAATGGCTGATGTTGCGTTGCTCGCTTGATATACTGATTCCGCACTTGATAAGGACTCTTCCCATCTCTCCCTTATAGGCCGGGAGTTCTGCCTCGTAAGGTATGGCATAACCCTTGCTGTCAATCTGCGCCAGGGCATTCTCTACCGTATCATCCACCTTTAGTTCGAGTACGAAGATGTTCGTCTTGGTCTTGATCACCACATCCGCACGTCCCAGGACGCTCTTGACCTCGGTATCGACCTTGCTGTTGAGCAATGAGAAGATGATGTAGATGAGCAACTTGTAGAATGCCTCATGCTTCTTCTTTGCCATCCACTCCTTCTTCGTGATGATGTCGTAGGGAAGGCTGGCGATGTAGGAACGTAGCTGGTTGAGTGCCTCAGACAGTTCTCCGCGTTTGAGGGCACGCGCCATAGCCAGAACCATGGCATTCTGCTCCAGATCGTCGGTGTCCATCAAGTAGTTGGACAAGCCAGATACCATTCCTTGTCGCACCTCATAATTGGGGAAGCTAAGCAAATAGACGTCATCCTCCTTGTCGTAGTTTCTGATGGTCAGGTAGCCACTTTGGTAAAGCAGCGGAATGGGTGTCCTGGCATTCTCGCAAGACATGTTGAAATCCATAAGCGATAACTCTGCACCATCAAAATCCAAAGGGTTGAACTTGGGATGATGCTGAAGATGTTCGATCAGTGACTTAGTCGTACCAGACTCAAACCAAAAGTAGGAAACTTCGTTGTCGTTCAGAGCATTAAGCAGACTGAATGGAGCATATACATCTTTGCTATTCTTGGAGAAATGATAACCATCATAATTCTTCTTCAACAAAGCGTATGCTTCATCGGTTGTTATCTTTAGAATCAGAGCATATTCCTCGATGCAAGGACGTAGTGTGATGTCAAGTTCTTCCTGTGTGATGCCGCAGATACCAGAATACTCATCCAGCATCGAAACCTGCTTCAGGTTATTGAGCTCTGAGAAAATGCTGAGCTGCGAGAATTTCGTAACACCCGTGATGAAGACAAAACGGAGGTAAGCACCCTCGTCCTTGAGAACTTGATAGAACTCACGCATCATCGAACGCATGGCTTCAAGTTGCTCCCTGTCATACATCATTCGCATGATGGGGGCATCATATTCGTCGAGTATTACCACAACTTTTTCTCCCGTCTGTTTTTCTGCGTTATGAATCAAATCACGAAAACGATCGCCAGGAGTTTCTGAAAGAGGGTCTTTGCCATAAACCATTTCATAGCCTCTAATAAGACTCTCCAATTTCGATTTAGCTTCTGGTACTATGACATTTTTCAGACCGCTCATCGTGAAGTGCAGCACAGGGTACGTTTTCCACTCCTTCTCAAGTTCCATAACTTTCAGCCCCTCGAACAGTTCCTTCTGCCCCTGAAAGTAAGCCTTGAAGGTATTGCAAAGCAGAGACTTGCCAAAGCGACGAG
>JAKSLO010000110.1 GCA_024401185.1 Bacteroidaceae bacterium
ACGCACAGCGACAACCACACCGACATGCACTCGCGCCGCGAGACCTTCCTGGACGGCATGACACCGCTGTCCCTCACGCAGAATGCGACGAACAACAAGTCGCACTGGATCAATGTGAGAGAGGATTTCATGCTGACGAAACCCACCTTCGTCAATGTGCAGGGCTATGTGGGTTCCTTCAAGGTGAACGGCTTCACACAGTCTGACTTCCAGCAATACGACGATACGCTCACAACCCGCATGCTCACCTCGGGAATGGACGAAAGGTTAAATAGATTCGGTTTCATTAGGTCGTCTGGCGTGATGCCCCTCCGAAAGAAGAAAGCAGGTGAGATTCTCTTTGTTCATCTTTACTCATATAACAGGGATGACATCGAGCAGGCTTCGGAGCATCGCTTCGACCGCTATGCAGCCTCGTCGGTCACCCGCAATGCCAATGACATCTTCAACGTGAAGCATGAAACGGAGGTCAGCGCGCAGCATCGTTGCAAACTGGGTCGGAAGTGGCATCACTACAGCAGTATAGGATATAAGTACAAGAACACGAATGCCCACGACTACCTCTACCATCCCGACAGCCTGGCACTTCCCTCGCAGCTGGAGTCGCTGACAGCTATTACCGATCCGCACAACTCTTACGACTACCGCTACACGCAGCATAGCGAGTACATCCACCTCAGTGTCGAAAAGCCTATCCTCCGGCCCTTTAGCCCTGGCATAACCATCGTGTCCGAGGGCCTCTGTTTCAACCTCGATGTTCCCTTGCTGCAGCAGAGCCTCGACTATCAGCGCAGAGCCATTGACACATTGGCCCGTCGCAACACGGTGTACTTCAATCCCAGTGTCAGCGACTGTTTCTTCTTCGGCAAGGACAAGCGCAACGAGATGCGCGTATCGGCTGGCTTCAACACCCATGCGCTGGATCTGCTGCAGACCATCGCCTATCGCGATGACAGTCAGCCGCTGGTGGTCAATCTGGGTAATGCCGACCTCAAGGCACGCCAGTCGGCATCCTTCACCTTCAGCTATGCCAACCACAATGGTCCTCACCGACAGGAGGTGAGCTACAACAGCAGCTTCAACTACAACGTGCGCGACATCTCGCAGAGCCTCACCTACAACCCCACCACGAGCGTCTACACCTACCAGCCCGTCAACATCCACGGCGGCTACACCTGGTCGAACGCCCTCAACTACTCGCGCTTCCTGGACGAGAAGCAACGCTGGACGGTGCAGAGCAATGCCGATGCCACGCTGCACCACAGCCTCGACCACACTATGTTTTCGGGCGAGACGGCGAGTCACCTCAACACCGTCAACACTCTGACTGCGAGCGAGAAGGCATACATCCAGTACAACAAAGATGCGCTGAACATTCGTGCCACAGGTAGCATCAACTGGCGACACTCGGAGGGCAAGATGCTCGACTTCGACGTGCTCAATGCCTTAGATTACCAGTACGGATTGAACGGCCGCTACACCATCCCCAAACTGAAGACCACCCTCTCCGTGGATGCCAACATGTACAGTCGCCGTGGCTATGGCAGCAGCGACCTCAACACCGATGACTTCGTGCTCAACGCCTCCCTCTCGCAGCCCTTCCTGAAAGGCAAGCTCATTGCCCGCATCGAAGCCTTCGACCTCTTGCACCAGCTCTCCAACACCCAGTATGCCGTCAATGCCCAGGGCCGCACCGTCACCTGGTACCGCTCCCTGCCACACTACGCCATGCTGCACCTTGTGTACCACTGGAACAAGAATCCGAAGAAAAAGTAGTTGTAAGGTTATAAGGTTTTGAGGATTTGAGGATTAGTGAATAGTGACCTTTCACTAAAACATAGAAATTGGTTAGCATAAACATGATTAAATGATGCAACACCCCGTCCGCTGTCCGAGAGGATAGCGGACGTTTTATCTAAACGAAACAACCTTTCATACACATACTATTGTAAACGTGCAAAGTAAACCGTTAAATTCAAGCGATATTATGAAGAATTTTGAGATTATGTTTTGCCAGTTCAAGGAATAATTATATCTTTGCCGTAGAAAAGTAAGGACGAGATCAGATGGATGATTTACTTCTTTCAATCAATGCCAATGGATTCTCTACGGAGGTCATACAGAAAATAGATAAGTTTGCTAACGAAATAGAAAATGGGTCAAGAGACTTTCCTCAATTTAATCAACCAGAGCATGCTGGAGTCTGCTCGGCTGGTCCGCTCCTCATTGGGGCGCTCACCGTATGTGATCTCACGCGAGAAAGCCTTGGAGCAGGTTGCCATGCTTCAGGCGGCAAAGGAACGCCAACAAACTGGGAAATAGACCAGGAACAAGAAATCCAACTGCAAAAGTGGGCAGAAGCCAAAGGCGTATGGATACCTGAGGCCGAGAAATGGCTTACAGAAAACTATGGTTCCATATTAGCCCAGGGAGCCGAAGCAAAAGTTTTTGGCAAATCTACTGACACGCACGTCATTAAACTTCGCACATCCATCTATGCAACCCTCGGTCGAGCTCTTGAGGCCATCGCCCTTCACAATTATCTGTTCCCAGAGACTATCATGCGAATAATCGGTTTTACCCGCGATACAGACGGGCTATTCCGATTCATTCTTACCCAGCCCTACATCGGTTGTTTGCGACTTGCCACAAAGAAAGAAATCGATGCAATGGTTTCTGCAAAAGGATTTAGAGATAATGGGGACAGTACAAAAGTCAACTACATCTCCGACCGTCTTGTTCTGGAAGACATGCATCCAGCAAACGTCTTTGTCGAAGAACTTACACAAACCCCAGTGTGCATAGATTGCATTGTCAAGTTCAAGAGATAATTGTTGGTAATTGACAGAAACATGACAAAATACATATTATCCCTCATCATCCTGTTGCTCACTGCTTGCACATCGCAAGTGGATGAGCAGTTGCAGCATGCAGAGGAGTATTACATCGAGCACCGTGCCATCAACGACTCGATTGACGAGGTACTGTCTCGGATAGAGACGTCTCCTGGCAGCAGGCAGGACGTGATGAAAAGGATTCTGCAAGCCACCTACTTATACAAAACAGGGGAGATTGAGAAGGCCTTTGATGCTTTTGATGCCCTCAGCCGTGAGTTGGATACGCAAGGAGGCAGCAAGACAAGTGACGGGATCACTCCCTATTGGCGTGCAGTAGTGGAAGATTATTTGGGTTTCATCTATATAGAATCCGGCCTTGTCCGACAGTCGAGGTCTCATTTCTACAAGGTGCTGGATTATGCCAATATGATGCATGACGACAGAGCCATTGCTAATGCATGTACCCACATTTCTGCTTATCATCACTCGATGGGTGAACTCGACTCTGCCCTTTACTATGCCTCAAAGCCGCTAAGTTATGAGAGCGTGCTGGACTCGCAGATGGTGGCAATCATCTACAACAATCTGGCTGTCGTGCAGTCGTCCGTTGCTCAAAGCGCAGATAACGACATCCTGGGCACTCTGCAGTTGTCCAAGAAGTACAACATGCAGAGTCGCGATTCACTCGTCACCTACACCCTGTTGGCGCAGGCATACTATTTGGAGGGCAGTCTGGATTCCGCTTATCTTTATCAGCGCGAGGTGGAGCACGGCCAGCACGATGTGGCAAAACTCATCCTGTATAAGTTTCTGGCTGACTACTACGACCAGCAGGCACAGACAGATTCTGCCTATAAATACATGAAGCTCTACCATCATACTGATTCGGTTTGTTCCCAAGACAAGCTCGTAGAACCAATCCTGAACATTGCGAATCAGCATGACAGAGAGGAGGCAGAACAAAAGTTCAAGGGAGAGAAGACCTCTATCGTTATCGTAAGCATTATTGTGGTCTTGATTGTGATACTTGTATCAAGGCTACTGCACAAAAGAAAATTAAACAAGGTATACAGGCAGTTAGAAAGACTTTCCTCGCAGACAGGCCATTCCGAGCCTCGCAAAGACAGCGACCAGGCAGAAGAGAAGCCCGAGACCATTCCTGCCCCACAGGAAGCAACCATCACGAACTCAAAGCATGAAGAAGAAGCCTATGTCAATTCCGATATATGCCAGAGGTTGAGGAAGAAAGTGCAGACTGGCGAATCGGTAAAATCTGACGAATGGAAAGAGTTTGAATTGGCGGTCAAGGCCATATCACCCGATTTCTACAGCAAGTTCTATTCCCTGCGCAAAGTCTCAGATCTGGAGTATCGTGTGTGCCTCCTTATCAGGGCGAGGTTCACTCCTGCCGACATGGCCATTCTCCTGTGCAAATCACGAAGCTCGATGTCGACCATCAGGAGCCGTCTTTATGAAAAAGTCTTTGGAGAGAAAGGAGGAAGTCGGGATTGGGACGACTTTATCTTGTCCCTGTAGCCGCTATTCGATTCATAGAAGGGGAATACTCAAAGCGTCTGTAGTTGTTCCTTTAGATAAACTTCAATATCTTGTGCAGAAACATCGTAGAGTGGCTGCATTTGGTTGAAATTTGCATCACGGGAAAAACGGCTGCCATTTGTCAACATGGCAAGTATGTTTTTGCTCTTAAGTTGGTGCTGACTATAATTACCGGCTTTTGCTACAAGTTCATGGATGTTGACACCGCTCTTCACGATGGAGTAGATGTCGTAGTAGTCACGAAAATTACTTCGGCGAAGCATTACTTCCATTTTCATGGCTCCTATGGCAGGTATGTCTGCCAACTTCAAGTTGCCACCATATTCCATTGGAGATGTAATGGGAGAGTATCTTGCACAGGCGTAGAACGAAAACTTGACACCCGAAACGACAAACTCCACATGGTCAATGTCCATCAAATTCATAGATTGAACCTCGCCTATAGTGGCCAATTCCTGTTCTATCTGTTTCCATGCCACCTCCATCTGTTCGTTTTTGCTGGTACGCCAACGCATGAAATCAAGGTCTTCGCTCATGCGTGTACCGAGTTGCAGAGACAAGGCCGTTCCTCCTACAAGGAAGTAGGACTTGATGCATTCCAACTGAATAGCTTTGTCAAAGATGGCAGTGGTATGTGGAGCAAGACTGTTCATGCAAACATTTTGTTAAAGTGACGTGTTGCCATGGACTTGACATACTGATCAGGACGTTTAGCATGGAAGTAGTACCAGGCAAAGAAACGATTGAGAGTGTAGAGATAGTCGCCCTGAGGAACGAGGTGCTGCAGCCAAACCCCCTTTACTTTCTTGAAAGGGAAAAGCGAGAAGAGAGCATCAATTTCTGGAAGGTCGAGATATATCATAGTCTTCTCTATCAGGATGTCGTCAGGCACATCCTTGACAGTTTGCTCATCGTATGACCAGAAGCAGTGTTCATCTTTGAGTTTGGCTATCAGTTCGTTTCTCTCCATTGTGATTAAGAAATTCATTCTGCACTGCAAAGATATAAAGAATATGTTAAACTTCGCCATTTTGTCGCCTAAAAATACATAAACAATCGTTTTTTAGACAAAAAGAGCACATACTTAAAAAAATGATGACATGGTACTCGTCTTATTCGTCAATGATATGTATAAAGGAGTAGAGGTTCGTCCTCTTCTTTTTGTATAAATCCACAACTTGCACATTCTGAGGCACATGCCATTGGTTTGCAAACTATTTGCAAACTCGTTTTCATGCACGAAACGAAAATGCAAACTATTTGCAAACTGCATTTTAGTCCTGTTTACGACATTATTCGCTACATTTGCACCGAAATCTCAAAAACGAATTGTCAACGCAAATAGCATCTACACATGGAACTCATTCAAGACATCAGCAGAGTGTTCGGCAAATGGTTTGATGGCGAGCAACTGATGGGAGATGAAATCGAATTCATCACCTTTTGCATCATCATCGGTGTACTGCTCATGATCTGCTTCATCCTGCTGTTATGTCTCGCCTACGAATCGCATTTATGGCGTAGCATACGTTGGGCAGTCGAAGACCTGTGGCGTTGGGTGAAGAGACCTAGGCGGTAATCATAAAATGCTTCGTATATCGCGCAAAAAAAGTGGTATCCGTAGGTGTATGTTTTGGCATGGGGTTCGTTATATAAACAGAAATAACAGAAAAATAATGTATGATGAAACGAGTCACTATTTTATCACTCCTGTGCATGCTATCATGCATCCCATCTCTATGCCAGACCATTCATCTGCACGGCAGAGTTCAGGACGGTTTTACCAAACAGTTTGTCCCTGGTGTCAAGGTCTCGTTGCACAAGCCCGATAGCACGGTAGTCAACGATTCGCTGCCCCTGACATATACCATGCTTGGGGGAAACCGGGGAGGCTTTGCCATCTACACGGCAGAAGTCAAAGAGCCCATCAAGAATTATCTCATTCATGCCAGCGCCGACGGCTATAACGAGGTATGGGAAAAGATACAAGGTTCTGCTGATGCAGAGAACAACCTTGAAGTTCCCATGATTGGTATGCTAAAGGCCAGGGAACTGAAGGAAGTGAGTGTGGTGGCCACCAAGGTCAAGATGTTCTACAAGGGCGACACGCTGGTCTATGATGCCACGGCCTTCAAACTGCCCGATGGCAGTATGCTCGATGCCCTCATCGCCCAGTTGCCCGGTGTGGAACTGAAGGCGGGAGGCGAGATCTTTGTCAACGGCCGAAAGGTGAACGAACTGCTGTTGGGCTCGCGCTCGTTCATGCACGGCAACAAGAAGGTACTGATGGAGAACCTGCCCTACTATACGGTGAAGAATATCAAGGTCTATGACAAACTTTCGGATCTGGACAAAGCGCTGGGGCATACTGACGGGGCTAAGTCCCTTGTGATGGATGTCAATCTGAAAGAAGAGTATCAGGTGGGCTACATTGCCAATATGGAGGCTGCCGGTGGCACGGACAAGCGTTGGTTAGGGCGTGGTTTCCTGCTCGGTTTCACCGGCCGATGGCGCTACACCCTGCTGGGCAACGCCAACAATGTCAACGAAAGCCAGCATATCGGGCAAAGTGGCAGCTGGTCGCCACAGCAAATGCCAACCTCGATGACAACGACCAAGGGTGTGAAGGCAGAAGCAGACTATGCCAGCAAGGATCGCAATGTGAACAACACCACATTTGCAGAATACACCTATAGTGATGTCACAACGGATATGCATTCGCGGCGCGAGACCTTCCTCGACGGCATGACTCCGCATTCTCTTTCTGAAAGCAACGCAAGATCCCAATCACACCGGATAACCCTCAGAAATGATTTCCTTTTGCGCAAACCATATATCTCTGTAGAAACACATTTGTCTCACTATCGTGTCAATGGTCATTCGAAATCGGACTTCCAACAGTGGAACGATACACTAACAACCCGAATGCTGACATCATCAATGGACGAGCAAACCACCATGCAAGCATATCTAACTGCGATGACAGGCTTTGCCCTCAACAAGGGGAAGGGAGGTGAAATAATTGCAAACTTCCTTGTTAACTACTATAAGGATGATACGGAACGTGCGTCAGAGCATCGTATTGATCAGCTATCATACTCTACTGTTGCCCGGAACTCGAATGACATCCATAACTTAAGAAGGGAGTCGAATGTGGGCTTGACCTATCGTCGCAGTTTGGGTAAAGATGGATGGAACTTGCATGCATCAACTGGTTATGCAATTTTAGACCGCAAGTCACACGATTATCTATACCATCCCGACACACTGGCCTTACCCTCGCATCTGGAATTACTTGCTTCCATGACCGATCCAAACAACTCCTACGACTACAGGTATGTACATCATAGTGAACATGTAAATCTTGCTCTACTAAAATACTCCAGCACACAAATTGCGCCAGGAATCAAGATGGCTCACAATTCTCTTAGTTTCGGTCTTGGAATTCCCATGATACAGCAACATCTGAACTATCACCGTAGTGCCATTGACACCTTGGCTCGTCGCAATACCGTGTATTTCAATCCAAATGCCAAGTTTGAGCACAAGTTCGGCAAGAGCAAGCGCAACCAGATTAATGTGTCGGCAGGCTTCAACACCCATGAAATTGACCTGCTTCAAACCATCGCCTATCGTGATGACAGTCAGCCGCTCATCGTAAACCTGGGTAATGCAAACCTGAAGCCGCGTCAGACGAGCGAATATTCATTTTCCTATGCCAATCACAACGGGCCGCACAAGCAGGAGGTAAGTTTCAACACAAGGCTCAACTACAGCCATCGTGACATAGGGCAAAGTCTCAGTTACAACCCTGCCACGGGTGTCTATACCTACCAGCCTATCAATGTCCATGGTGGTTATACTTGGAGCAACGGCCTTAACTACTCCCGCAACCAGGGCCAGAAGAACCGCTGGTCGGTGCAGAGCAATGCCAACGCATCGCTGCATCATAGCCTTGACCACACCATGTTTACGGGCGAGGCAGAGAGCCACCTTAATGCCGTCAATACCCTGACCGTGGGCGAGAAGGCTTACATCCAATATAATAAGGATGCCCTGAACATCCGTGCCACCGGTAGTATCAACTGGCGACACTCGGAGGGCAAGATGGTAGATTTTGAGACCCTCGATGCCTTTGATTATCAGTATGGGCTGAATGGTTACTATACCATACCCAAACTGAAGACCACGCTCTCCGTGGATGCTACGATGTACAGTCGCCGTGGCTATGGAAGCAGCGAACTCAACACCGACGACTTCGTGCTCAATGCCTCCCTCTCGCAGCCGCTCTTCAAGGGCAAGCTCATCGCCCGCATCGAAGCCTTTGACCTCCTGCACCAGCTCTCCAACACCCAGTATGCCGTCAATGCCCAGGGGCGCACCGTCACCTGGTACCGCTCCCTCCCCCACTACGCCATGCTGCACCTGGTGTACCACTGGAACAAGAACCCGAAGAAAAAGTGAAGAATTCCTGCCTTATAATTTGCT
>JAKSLO010000111.1 GCA_024401185.1 Bacteroidaceae bacterium
AACCCTGGACCCATTGATTAAGAGTCAATTGCTCTACCAACTGAGCTAAGGACGCGTTATCTCTCGTTTGCGGGTGCAAAGGTAGTAACTTTTTCTTAAACCACCAAACGATTTCCGTTTTTTTTCAAAAAAAACTTTTCAAATCGTCAATTCATGCACCAAAGAGGGAGTTTTGCGCTTCAAAATGTCCACTTTGAAGTCCACACCATCAATAAGACCAAAACTGCGCAGCACGGCACTTACGGTCTTGCGTGCCAGTTCCGGATGGTTGTTTTCCTCGCTGAGATGGCACAACCACACGTGCTTGAGCTTCTCGGTGGCATGCTCCGCCAAGAGGTTGGCACAATCACGATTGCTAAGATGACCGCGACCACTACGTATGCGCCCCTTGAGATAGGCTGGATAGGGACCGCGAACCAACATCTCCTCATCGTGGTTGCTTTCAAGCACAAGGTAATTGGCCTCGCTCACCTTCTTCTGGATGACCTCGGTGGCATGACCCACATCCGTGATGAGGCAAAAGGTCACACCCTCTGCTTCCACTCGATACCCCACACAGTCGCTGCTGTCATGAGGCACCTCAAAGGCCGTAATGGAAAAATCACCAAACTGTATGATTTGTTCCTTACTTATAAAACGCACATGCTTCTCCGTGAGCTTACTGGTAACGCAATAATTGCGATTTATACCCTTATGAACCTCCGGTGTAGCATAGATTGGAATACCAAGGTCATTAGCTAAATTTCCCACGGCTTTGATATGGTCAGCATGATCGTGCGTAACGAATACTGCGTCAACTTTATCCACCTCAAACCCATTGGCTTGCAGATGCTTACGTAAAGCACGCATACTCAATCCCGCATCAATCAAAATGCTCGTATTCCCAGTCGTAAGAAAGTAGCTATTGCCACTGCTTCCACTTCCTAAACACAAGAATTTAATCATGGAGTGAATAATTTTCGTACAAAGATAATAAAAAAATTACACACTACAAATTTTTTTAATACTTTTAACGAAGATGAAGAATCAGAACGGCAGACCTACAGCGAAGTGAAAGGCAAAATCGCGTCCGAATTTGGGGTGTATAATAGGATAATGGCGACGTGCATCATCGTAGGCAGGATTGACCGCCTTCATACCACCATCCAGACGAAGCACAAAGTAGTCGAAGTTCATACGGAAACCGATGCCATAGGCCACAGCCATCTGGCGCCAGCAAGTATCAAAGCCAAACTGTCCGCCTGGCTGGTCCTCGTAGTCACGCAGCGTCCACACGTTGCCCGCATCCACAAAAACCGCACCATCAATCTTCCAGAAGAGGTGGGTGCGGTATTCCACATTCATGTCGAGCTTCATGTCGCCCGTCTGATTGATGAAGTCGATACGTCCGTCCGAACCCTTGAACTTACCGGGTCCAAGACCGCGAACCGTCCAGCCACGAACACTATTGGCACCACCCGAGAAATAGCGCTTCTCGTAGGGAAGGATGTTGCTGTTTCCATAAGGCACCGCCACACCCAGTCCGAAGTGCAGGGCGATGGAGTTACGGTCGTCTATCTTAAAACTCTTGGCCCAGTCGAAATCAACCTTGGCATATTGCGCAAAGGCTATGTTGAACACCTTGTAGTGCCCGTCCTCATTCTTACGGGCATGAGTGAGCGTTGAGACACCCTCAAGCAGGTTGCCTGCCGTCTCCACGCCAAAGCGCACACTATAGGCATTGGTTCCGTAGGTAGAGGTAGCTCCTGCGCCCATGGTGGAGTAGCTGAAGTTGTAGCCCAGCTTCATGATGAAGAGGTTCTCGTAGTTATAGCGCAGGATGGCGTTACGCGAATTGGGATTGTCGAGATAGTCCTTCTTGAAGGTCTGCGAGATCCAAGGCATGTACACGTAGTTGAGGTCAAGCAAGTCGATACGGTTGTGCATCCTTGGGTTACGGCCCGTCCAGCGGTATCGCCATGTGCCAGACAAGACGCGGCGATGAAACTCCGGACGATTCTGACTGTCGTACATCAACGACACTTCGCTGGTGGCCTTGGAGAGGCGTCGGAAGTTGCGAGAGAGGAAGGGGAACAGGAAGTCTGGGAACTTCAGACTTGCCTCTGCACTGAATTCCAAGTAGTTCTGGTCATCATAGCCATCCAGTCCCTTGATAGCCTCAAAGGCTCCACGCAACTTGATACCAAAGACCTCGCTACCATGAAACAGATTGCGGTTCTGATACGAGACTGCCACAGCAGCACCCAGGTCACCAGCCGAGTTGGTACCTTCAAGTTCGGCATTGATGCTATTGGGCTTGTTGGTGGTAACGCTTATGGTGGTGTGCAGCAAGGTGCTATCTGCCGCATCGGGCTTGAACTGTATGCTCGAGCTCAGTATGGCATCCAGACTTCCCAGCGCAGCATAGGTGTCCTGCACGTTATGCTCCCGATAGAGGTCGTTCTCAAAGAGGTAGTTGGAGCGGTCGAGCACGCTCTTGCGAATACGCGTGGTGCTATTCGAGAAATCGAAATTCACGGTCCCGATGCGATACTGCAGGTGAGGCGAATGGGTGGTGATGGTGCGATAGGGCTCCACGATTAGGCGCACCCAAGCCTGCAAAGGCACTTCCGTGGTATCGGCCTCATAGCGTATGAATTCGCGGTTGAAGCGGTAGTAGCCGTTGTTGACCATCATGGTGTTGATGCGGCTGCGCTCAGCGTCGAGCACGTTGAGGTCGTAGTCCATGCCCTGCGAAAGCAACGACTGCGGCTCAGAACTGGCCAGTATGGAGTCGGAGGCTTCGTCGCGATACTCACGTTCAAGCAAGCCCACGGTATAGCGCGTCTTGGGGTCGATGCGATACCTCACGTCAACCTTATGCTTGTGGTAGGTCCTCTCCACGCTGACCTTGGCATCAAGATAGCCCAGCGTGCGCACGGCGCCCTCTATGTCGCGCTTGCATCGGGCTGTCTGCACCGTGTCTTCGAGTACCGGAGCCTCACCAATGCGCCACAGAAAGCGGTTGATGCGCTTGGTGCTGTCGGTCGATGACAGGGCATAGGGCAGCATGGGCACCTTGAAGAGGTTGAACCACTTGCTGTTGGGATGCTGGCGTATGTAGCCGTCAAAGGGGAGCGTTTTGAACGAGGCACTGTCAGAGATGATGCCTACCTTGTCCAACATGTACTCGCCTTCAGGTATGAAGCGAGTCACACTACATGATGACAGCACCATAGCAACGAGGGCTGCCAAACAAATTATTTTATGTCGGACTAAGAAATTCACATGACAAAGTTAGCAATTTATTCGCGAAAATTGATTATTTTTGCAGAAAAATATAGAAAACTATGCTAAGTAAGAACAAGATAAAGCAAATCCGTTCGCTTGAAAAGAAGAAATACAGAACAGAGAATGGAATGTTTGTGGCTGAAGGGCCTAAGCTGATGGAGGAATTGCTTCCCATCTGGCAACCCGTTTACATAGCCGCTACGCAGGAATGGGCCAGCAGGAACGAGGCTCTGCTGAAGGACTTAGCATCGGGCAAGGACGCCACCACCACCCTGGACGTCGTGACGCAGGAAGAACTCGAGAAAGCCAGCCTGTTGCGCTCGCCCCAGCAAGTGTTGGCACTTTTCAACCTTCCGCAAGACGACACTCTACTCAGCGAGACAGCCCACCAGGAACTATGCCTGGCATTGGACGGAGTGCAAGACCCAGGAAACCTGGGCACCATAGTAAGACTGGCTGATTGGTTTGGCATCAAGCACATCTTCTGCTCGCACGAAACCGCCGACGTCTTTTCCCCGAAAGCCATACAGGCCACCATGGGTGCCATCGCACGTGTACGTGTACATTATGTTAATCTCGTGGACGAACTGAAGGCATGCAAGGCACCCATCTACGGCACCCATCTCGACGGAGAGGACATTTACAAAACCACGCTCACCCCTCATGGTGTCATCATCATGGGCAACGAAGGCAACGGAGTGTCGAAAGAGGTGTCACAATGGGTAAACAGCAAGCTCTACATCCCCCCCTACCCTGCCGACCGTACCACCGTGGAGAGTCTGAACGTAGCCATCGCCACAGCCATCGTCTGTGCTGAGTTCAGAAGAAGAGCGTAGAGCAACAGCTTGTTGTTTGTACGTAGACGATACGTTTGTAAGATGCATTCAGGGAGCAAGACTTTTACTTTTGACCGTCGTCAAAAGTAACTTCATTAACTCCCTAAGTTTCAGCCACCCAAAGGGTAGGAAACTTCAGTTTTATAATCTTTTGTGGATCTTCTTTCGTTGAAACTTTTTATAGCCTTTGGCAAGAACTTGCCTTTAGGCCCAGTCGCGAGACCGAAGGCGAGTCCGAAGGATACGAAGTACAAATCTGTTGAGGAAATCTATTGACCTGTACAAATGGAATTCGTTATAGGTTTAGTGATGATTTTAAGGCGGATTTTCAGTTAGATTTTGAGCGAAGCGACCATCCTATTATTGCCGTCCTTATTTTTAGGCGGATTTTTAGTAATGATTTTCTCATTACTATAGGTTTGTGTAATTATGATGTTGTTTTGGAACACAAGGGGGACTGGCTATTCGCACAAAAGTGGTTTTTAAAAACCACCCAAGAATTTACTCAAAAAAATAATCCCCTTGTATTTCTGCATAAACATCCACCCTTGCTAAACTGTGACGCAGCAGATTTCTAGCAGTGGAAAACAATAAAGGGTAGCTCGCAATATTGAAGATGCATATAAGCAGAGGGAACGAAATCCCTCTGCTCGATTTATCATCGTAGATGCTTATAATCTACAATTTACGAATGAAATTATTAGTGCTTCAATTTTTGAAATATAACATAATCAATCAAGTTTCCATCTGCACCATAATAGAAGTACCCAATAGACCCGTCATTGTAATTAACAATGTCACATGTATTTCCTTTTCCATCAAGAACTACTGTTTCCATATAGGTAACAACAATTTTCTTTTTCGCAGATGTAGAAGTTGGGGACAACATAAAAAGTCATACCCCCAGTACTAAAGTCAAAAATGTTTTTTTCATAATTTTCATAATTTTTTTAAATTATAATATAGATCCGGACCACATCCTTAATAATATTCCATCTGTGGTATTGCTTTCTTTTCGTCTTGTGATATCTTTGGTCTTTTTCTGTCCTTAGACCGAATCACCTTATATTGACTCGGGTCAATAAGGCTCTCCATCACGCTTACAGGATCTAATGCCAGTTTTCCTTTTAATTCATTCACCTTTTTACGAGTTGTACGCACATAGTCCTTCTCGTTAGGCAAATCTATTGTGCCACTCTCGTAGTAAATAGCATTTGCATTGAATGAGAAATCACCCGATGCTGTCTGAGCAAAGAGTATCAGACCAGGCAGCCCGCTCAATTTCCATGGCCCATCGCTAATAGGTATCTCCTGCGAGTACCACACGTTCCATCTCTGACCACGATAATCCAGGGAGGCCTTAGCGCAGTTGTAGTCCATAATGACGGTGTCACCCTCTTCCAAATGCCATTGCGTGGCAATTAAGGAGTCGGTGTACAAAAAGGCTTGTAGGCCTATTTTTGTAGTATATGTCATTAGGGAAATACTGGGCAGATGCTTGTAAACGACATCCTTACTTCCCGCCTTTTGTTTCTGGCCTTGTTGCAGCAACTTCCTTGCGCCCATTATCCTGTCGCCGTCGCCGTTCATTACCTTGACCAGACTGTCGAGCTGCGCTTGCACTTTTCTTTCTGTCAACGAATAAAACCGGCTTACTTCCCCATCCATCTGCAACACCCTTATCTCGGGCATTTCGTTCTTGGTCCAACCTTGCTGATATTCATAGCTAACGCACAGAAGACTGTCGCCCGACTGTGCAAACGAGCACAGAGAACATAGCAACAACAATATTGTCAGTTTATAGTACGTTTTCATATTGAGTATTTTTGATTACTTACTTATAAATCCATTTTAAAGGTCAGCATCAGCATTCTGCCACGCAGACGGGTAACGCTGTAAGTCATTACCGTATTGCCAATGCTTCGATGTTCGAACTTCGATGTGCCAATGATATTGTTGGCAGTTAGTATAAGTTCCCAGCGCTTGGCCATGTAGTTGACTGAGCAATCAAGAAAGTAGCTTGTACCTACTGACTCCTCGCTACTGTGAAACAGTTCGTTGTCCACACTCAACATCCACCTCTCCGAAGGGAAAATATGCAGGTCGAGGCTATGCTCCCAACTTGTGGTGCTTCCCGAAGAGAGCCCGGGATGAGTGAGATTCCTTTGCCTCATAAGTTGCACGCTCGATTTCCCTTCTGCTGACAATATGCGGAGTGGTTGCAAGGCGTAGCTGAAAGACGTGGAGGTTGAATACGTTCTGGCATCGTCCACATCACCCGACACAAGAAGGCTATAGTCCGTGATGCCATGCGAAGCGTTCAGTTTGACAGTCGCTTTCGCCCAGCCAAACGACTTTCCTATCCCCCCGGACAGCCTTGCCGATTGCATGTCGTGGTCCTTGTCTGTGGCACTCATGGTGAAGACATTGCCTATGAGCGTATTCTCGTAGAGTATGTTGCCCGACGAACGCATGTACGTAGGAGAAACATGAAAGAACACCCCGTTCATGGGGTTGGCGTAATGGTAACTGCCTGTCACACGAAGACTGTGGGTGGAACCTGTTTTGCCTCGGTTGATGGTTTGTGTGCGGTAGCCTGTGAAGACTGGGGTGTCAAATACCGCCTCTCCCATCATCGGCAAGTTGGTGTAGTCCACCCAACTCGAGAACTGCGACACGGCTGTGGCTTTCCAGTTCCAGCGAACAGATGGGTCAATCCAGAGGTGATGGCTTTTCGACTCACGATAGCTTTGGTGAGCATAGCTGAACTTCGAACTGCCAACCAGTACGTGGTTGCCAAATTGAAACGATATGGATGGCGTCCAGTAGGCACAGAGCAACTGATAGGCATTTGAGCGTTTCTGACTTTCGCCTAAAGCCACGTCAATGTCCTCATGGTCATAGTCTATACCCAAGTCATTATTGAGATAATGGCGTCCTATCTTCCATTTGTTGTGAAAACCGTTCTGGGTAGAAAAGAAGCCAAGGTCGAGGCGTTCCGTCATACCATTGATGGTAAGCAACTGCCCTGGCAGATAGTTGTAAGCCCAGTGGCTATCCACGCTGTACACATTACCCTTTGTTGTGGTATGCGACAGTTCAAAGAGCTCCGAAAGACTGCGTTTATGCGGCTTGACCATCATATCGGCACGCTCACCGTTGTAGAGCATGGCACCTATGCTCTTGTTGAAATCCATATAGCCCTTAAGGTGGTTCTTGATGTAGGTACTCTCGCCGTTGAACTCGTATTGGGCCTCTGCCTGCCACTCACTTCGGGTATTGCTTACTTCCTGCTCCTCCACAACGACAGGCAGTTCGGCCAAAGTAAGGTAGGTGGTGGCATAGTAGTCGTGCATGCTGGTCTTGTCGATGAAGCCGTCACCCTGCAGACGCAGTTGTGAGTCCTTCCCCGTCTTGAAGAGCCAGTTGCCAGCCACAAGATGACTATGGTTGAAGGTGTACCTGTCCTCTGCCAAGTTGGGCGATGCCACATGCATTAGCGACAGTATGCCCTGCTCCGTGCCGCTTCCGTCCATCAAGGTCGTCAGGTCCAGCACTTCATTGTCGAGCTCCTTGCCCGTATCGTTGTTCTTGTACATCATCAGCGACTGGAATCTCTTGTCGAATCGCATACCCATCAGCCTACAGTCGTAGAGAAACTCGTCATCATAGCCAGCTCCCACGTCGAGCGCGCCCATCCATGTAGCCTTGGCATCATCCTTCAACACGATGTTAAGCGCAGCCTGTTCGCTGAACGACACCTTACGTAGCGACTTCACAGGCTGATGGTTCTCCAGCACCTGCACACTCTGCACCTTATCGGCAGAGAGGTTCTCGCTGGCCATACTGTATTTTGAGCCCATCATATCCAGTCCCTCTATGTAGAACTTATTGATGGGAGTGCCCTGGTAGAGTATCTGTCCGTTCTCCTTCACCTCAAGGCCTGGCATCTTGGCTATCACGTCGGCAATGCTTCTGTCCTGTCCCTGCCTGAAGCCTGCCACAGAGTAGGTCAGCGTGTCGCCCACACTTTTGATGCGCAGTGCCTTTACCTTCACCTCCCTCAGCTTGGTGCCTCCTTCTGAAAGCGTGACGGACATGCCGTCTTTCAACTCAGCAAAAGGCAGGGTCTTTTTCTGGTATCCCATAAAATGAAACGACACATTCGCAGCATCCTTGCCTTCTGGTATTTTCAGTTTATACATACCCTTGTCATTCGTGATACCATAGGCTATGGTAGCATTAGTATGGGATGCCACCACAACGGTTGCCCCCACCAATGGTTCTGCCTCCTTACCCAGCACCTTGCCGGTGTATGTCTGGGCAAGAGCCATTATGTTGGCCATGATTCCTATGACAAAGAGTATTTTTCTCCTCATAAAGTGTGAATAGTATAACTAAAGTTTCCTACCCTTAAGGATAAAATTTTATTTCATTGAATTATAATTAATTAACTATTAAAACAACAGGAATTTGAGAAAAAAGTTGTAAATTAGCAACTGCTAAGAAAACCAACTTAAACTCTTACTCAACCCCTGTTATGAAGGCAAATTTAGACAATATTCACGAGATATACAACATTTTCTGCCACAAAGAATCGCATGAACGCAGATATTATCAATCTTTTCGGCCGTTTCAAGCTGTCACAGACACTGAGACGCTTGAAATTGGAGAAGCAGCAGGGTGTATCAGCCTCGCTG
>JAKSLO010000112.1 GCA_024401185.1 Bacteroidaceae bacterium
AATAAAGCTGTTGGCTCCAGCTCCTACACTTTCGCCAACAACTTTAACCATAGTTCAATTATAAAACGTATCACTATGATGCAGAAACAAAATCCCAATCCCTGGCGTCGCAGCCGTGCGCTGTACGTCCTACCCGTAGCCGTGCTGTCACTCAGTGCGTTCGCTACACCCGAGTTCATCAAGCCCATCGAGCAGGCAGTGACTGAAATCCGCGACAAAGGTACACAGAATGCCGCAGATGTGCAAGTTAAAGTGGAAGAAAAGTTGCCTATGGAGGTCACTTCTTCTGAAACGAGTGCAAAAGAAGCCAAAATCTCCGTTGTGGAGACACCCGCTGCTGTGGTGGAACCGATCATGGAAATGGCAACTGCAGAGGACAGCATTGCAAAATCCGTCCCTATTTATGATATGGCTGAGGTGTTGCCCGCGTTTAAGGGTGGTGATAATGCCCTTTACCAGTTCCTTGCAGCCAACATGCACTATCCTGCATTGGCTCAGGAGTGGGGCATACAAGGTCGTGTCTTTATACAATTCGTGATTGAACCAGATGGAAGTGTCGATGAGGTTGAGGTAATGAGGAGTGTCAGCAAGCCCGACAACTTTAACAAGACAGTAACCGTGGTATCCAAGGACAAAAAAGAAACAGAGACGAA
The DNA here is from genome assembly GCA_024401185.1 of Bacteroidaceae bacterium. Taxonomy (GTDB): domain Bacteria; phylum Bacteroidota; class Bacteroidia; order Bacteroidales; family Bacteroidaceae; genus Physcousia. The sequence continues at coordinate 654 of JAKSLO010000112.1, forward strand.
GGTCCTCACCGAGGAAATCTTCAACCAAGCAGCCAAGGCTCTTGATGAAGAGAGTGTGCGTGTGATAAAGCTCACCTCTGGCCAATGGATACCTGGCAAGGAGAAGGGCAAGAACGTGCGTGTACGTTTCAACATCCCCATTATGTTCCGCTTGCAGTGATGCATGCACCTCCATGTTTTTTTTGTTAATAAATAATAGCTTACTCGTCCGTCGATCTGTGAAGATTGGCGGGCGTTTGGCATATAACGATAAGATTTTTATATAGGAATGGTTTGGAGGAATGGGAAAAAGATTGTACCTTTGCCGTAGTAACTAATAATAAAATGGAAAGCTATGAATTTCAAGGAACTTTGTCAGGCACGCTATAGTTGCCGCAGTTATCAAGATAAGCCCATCGAGGCAGAGAAGTTGGAGTACATCAAGGAGTGTGTGCGACTGGCACCTTCGGCAGTCAACCGCCAACCATGGAAGTTCATTCTCGTTACCGCCCCTGAGCAGTTGGCCATTGTGAAGGCAAGCTACAACCGTGAGTGGATTCAGCAAGCCCCTGCCATCGTGATCTGTCTGCAGAACCGCGAGGAGTGCTGGACGCGCCGTTATGACAACAAGAACCATGCCGACATCGACATTGCCATTGCCACCGAGCACCTCTGCCTGGCAGCCACCGAGCAGGGATTGGGCAGCTGCTGGGTGTGCAACTTCGACATCGACCTGCTACGCAGCACTTTCAGCCTTCCCGAAGGTTATGAACCCGCCGTGCTTGTCCCTCTGGGTTATGCTGCCGACAGCGCTACCGAGAAGAACCGTAAGCCTATGGAGGAGGTATGGGCATAAGAACGAAGATTCATTCACAGATAAATAGACAACGATGAAATACATTGTAACTTCAGACAAGACAGCCGAGGTGATGGGGTCGGGCGACATGCCTGTGCTTGCCACCCCGGCACTCGTGGCCATGATGGAGAATGCTGCCATGCTGGCATGCCGTCAGCTTTGCGGTGAGGGACAAACCACCGTGGGAGGTAGCATCCATATCCAGCATCTCAAGCCATCGCCTGTTGGGGCAGAGATAAGCGTGGAGACGCAGATAACCCTGCATGAGGGACGTAAGGTTGAGTTCAGCATCGAGGCTCACCAGGGAGAGGTGTTGGTGGGTAGTGCCACACACACGCGCTTTATCGTGGATCGTGAACGCTTCCTGAGCAAATTGTAAAATCACTTTATGCTAAACCGAAACTATGAAGAGGACATTCTTGACTCTCTGCTTTTCCCTATTGTCTTTCTCCGCATCGATGGCACAGAAGAGCATAAATCCGTTGCCACCTGTCTTGCCAGGAGAAGAGGGTAGGGCAGATGCGTGGCATCTGGCATGGCATGACGAGTTTGACGGTTCTGGTGCTTTTGATGCCAAGAAGTGGCAGTCGGAAGTCGGCTTTATGCGTAACGAAGAAGACCAATGGTACCAGCCAGATAACACCTATAGGCAGAATGGCCTGCTTGTGATTGAAGGTCGTCTGGACAGTATCCCGAACCCTGGTTACCATCCTCGTCAGGAAGAAGGGCAGGGAGGACGTCATCGCGGGGGTGGCGACTGGCGAAGCCTCCGTCCCTATGCTAAGTATTCGTCTGGCTCCATCAATACACGCTATTCCTACAGTTTTCTTTACGGACGCATGGAGGTTCGTGCCCGCATTCCTGCGGTGGAAGGTTCGTGGCCAGCCATCTGGACGCTGGGCACTCAGCGTGAGTGGCCCTCGAATGGTGAGTGCGATGTCATGGAGTTCTATCACATCAATGGCGTGCCTCACATACTTGCCAATGCTGCATGGGGCAACGATCGCCAATGGCAGGCTGTTTGGAACACAAAGCGCATTCCGTACCAGCATTTTTTGGAGAAAGATGCCTGGTGGGGTGAGAAGTTTCACACGTGGCTGATGGATTGGACACCCGATTACATCCGTATCTATCTTGATGGCGAACTCCTCAACGACATTGACCTCAGTACAACCATCAATGGCTCGATAGGTGATTATGCCAACCCTTACCATTCACCGCAATACATTCTGCTCAACCTTGCCATTGGCGGTCAGAATGGCGGAAACATACAACCCGATGCCTTCCCCATGCGCTATGAGGTGGATTATGTCAGGGTTTGGCAGAAGTAAGGTGAGGAAAACTACTTGTTGATGAGGAAGATGGCTGGCACCTTGCTGAGGTCGGGCAGTTGCTGCTTCTTCCACTTCTCAATGGTGAAGGTCTTGATCCATTCCTCCTGAGTGGTAATGCCCGCAGCGATGCACATGCGTGTCTGCGGACGCAATGAAGCAAGGAGCGACTGAAACATCTTCAGATTGCGGTAGGGCGTCTCGATGAAGAGCTGTGTCTGTCCCTCGTTCCATGCCCTGGCTTCCAGCGCCTTCAGTTTCTTGGCACGGTCGGCAGGGTCAACGGGCAGGTATCCGTTGAAGGCAAAGCTCTGACCACCAAGACCGCTGCTCATTACGGCCAGAATCATGCTCGATGGACCTACCAGAGGCACCACGCTGAGACCTTCCTTCTGTGCGATGGCCACCACGTCGGCTCCAGGGTCGGCCACGGCAGGGCAACCCGCTTCGCTGATGACGCCAACAGAATGCCCCTTGCGCAAAGGCTCAAGGTACTGAGAGAACTGCCTTACGTCGGCATGCTTGCCCATCTCCATGAAGGTGGAGTCGTCGATGGGAAATTCACGGTCAACCTTGCGCAGAAAACGTCGGGCACTTCGGATGTCCTCCACAATGAAGTGGCGTATCTGCATGATGACATCGTGGTTGTAGGGTGGGAGAACTTGCTCGATGCTGGTGTCACCAAGTGTGACGGGAATGAGATATAATGCGCTGGTCATAAAATGGACGTGAAAATTATGGAACTAATAAGAAAACTGGGCGTGAGACATACCGTGAGGAATCTTGCCCTTTGTGTGGAATAATCTGCAAGTAATGCCTGTATTCGTAATGCAAAATTACAAATAAAGTTTGAAAAACACAAATTCGCTTGTGTATTGTGTGCTTTCTTTGTATTTTTGCAATCATAAAAGAGTCATTTCAAGTAAGTGACCAGATAATAACAGGGTCATTTGCTTTCTCATTATAAAAATATTATTGATCACTTACTTATGTTTAAACACTTTATTCTATCCTTCTTGATGGTTGTTATTGGTGGCACATCACTCCGTGCCCAATCCAGTTTTGTGAAGCGCAGTACCGATGTGCTGTGTCTTGTGCCCTCGGCTACCGGCCTTGTCAAGGCCATTGTGGAGAAGGACAAGAAAGGTATTCTTCAGCTGGGATTGAGCTCTGCCACCACGCTTGCCTTGAACTATGGCCTTGAGGCGTGCATCAAGAAGGATCGTCCCGACGGCACAGGGCATCATGCCTTTCCCAGCACCCATACGGCGGTGGCTTTCGACGGAGCTTCGTTCCTGATGCGCCGCTATGGCTGGAAATGGGGAGTGCCTGCTTATGCCCTGTCTGCCTATGTGGCATGGGGACGCGTGCATGCCAAACGTCATGACTGGTGGGACGTGCTGGGTGGTGCAGCCATGGGCGCTGGTTGTGCCTTTATCTATACCCGTCCCTTCGTCAAGAACACAGACATCAGCATTGCACCTGCCACTTTCGGTCAAGACTCCTATGGCTTGATGGCCACGGTGCAGTTTTAGAATTTTGGTGGCTAATACTCGTCGAGTGACTCGATGTATTTCTTCAGTTTGCGATAGAAGGGATGTTTGCACAGCGTGTCGGCATCGCCAATGATGATGAGCTTCATTCGGGCACGTGTGATGGCCACATTCATGCGACGAAGGTCGCGCAGGAATCCCACTTGTCCATCCTCATTGCTGCGCACCATGGAGATGACGATGACATCGCGCTCCTGTCCCTGGAATCCGTCCACCGTGTTGACCGAGATGAGGTTACGCACAGGTTTGAAGAACTTGTTCTGCTTGATGAGTTGACGAAGCAGTCGCACTTGTCCGCGGTAGGGTGAGATGAGTCCTACATCGATGCGCTCATGCAGGATGCGGTCGCGTCCGATCTTCTCAAAATATTGTTGCAGTACACGAACCGTAAGCTCTGCCTCGAAGGGATTGACGCGTGACAAGCCATCGACCGCCTCTGTCCATTTTGGGCATTCCGGGAGCAAATCCCTTTCTGTTTTTTGCTCAACCTGTTCACATTGCTCGTTTGCTGTCACCCACTCTATGGCAGAATCCCAATCCAGAATGCCACGGTACTTCACGCTGGGGTCGCTCTCAAGCATACCTTCGTAGAATTCCTGATTGGGAAACTGCATGATGGCATCGCACATTCGGTACTGCACGCGCAGCAACGACACACACTTGGGTTTGTTGTTGACAAGGTGCTCCATGAGGGTGACAGGACCAACTCCAACTTTTCCCCCGTTGTCAGCATCCGTCATCTGCCTTGAGGCGTGGTGAGGTAAAGTAATGCCTACAGTCTTGAGCGTGGGAGGCAGCTGCCTGTGGTCGCCTGCCAGGATGAAGCGGTCGGCCTTGGGAATGGCTATCCAGCATGCCGCTTCGAGTGCTTGTGCCGCCTCGTCGATGAAGAGCGTGCCGAAACGTCGTCCCATGAGCAAGCGATGCGCGCTGCCCGTCAAGGTGCATGCTATGACGCGTGCCTCGTTGAAAAGTTGTTCCTGGATGTTGAATTCCAGTTCGGTGGCACGTTCCTTGAGCCGGTTCACCTTTTGCTGAAAGCTCTCTGTGTTGCCATGCTTGCGTGAGGCATACAGCTCACGAATGGCCTTGCGTATGGCCCACAGCTGACTGTACTGAGGGTGTCCCTCGAAGCGCCGCTCATAGGTTTGTGCCAGCATGTTGTCGGTCACTCGGGTAGGGTTTCCGATGCGCAGCACGTTCACGCCACGGTCGCACAACTTCTCGGCAATCCAATCCACTGCCATGTTGCTCTGCGCACACACCAGTACCTGTGTCTCACGATGCAAAGTCTCGTAGATGGCTTCGACCAGCGTGGTGGTTTTTCCGGTTCCTGGAGGGCCATGCACCACCGCCACATCCTTGGCCCATAAGACCTCGTTGACGGCTTGTTCCTGTGAGGGATTGAGCCAGGGAAAACGCTGAGGGAGAAACGTGTACTTCTGCGTAGGGGCACTTGTGTGGCAAATGTCGCGCAGCTCGGCCAATCGGTTACCCTTGGCTTCGATGACACGGTCGAGAGCCTCGAACATCAGTTTGTAGGTTGTTTCATCGAGTGCCATCTGTATGCCCAGTCGTTCGGCATTCTGCACCTGCAGCAAGGCCTCTTGCGAGGGTAGGGTGACCACCATACGGTCGTCCTCTACGTAGCTCACCGTGCATGGCCAGCATGTGCCCTTTCCTGCCCGCTGTCCCAGGTAATTCAGCATTCCTGCACCATCCTCGCTAAAAAAGCATACAGGCTTGCCTGGCTCGAAGTTGTGCTCCTCGTCAAGGAAGTCGGTGCGACTGACCTCCACGACCAGTTGGTCGAGTGAGTTGTAGTACGAACGTCCCACACGCAAGGGAAACCAACAGATGCCACGCCTCACCTTGCGAGGTATGCTCGTAGCCTCCATTTGTCTTTGGTACTCTGCCTTTTCGTGGGCAAACTCACGCTGCAACAGTTGGCGTTGCTCTTCAAGTGCTTGAATCATCTTACTTTGCTTTAATCTGGCGGTGAATCAATTTTTGTGCTGCAAATTTACGCATAAATACGCTTCTACCAAAAGAAAAACTTAAATAACCTTAAAAGATGTGGCGAATCTATCTGTTTCCTTTTTTTTATGATTACCTTTGTGAGGTTAGAATGAACTTACGTATGAAAAAATGTGATTTATTTGCCTTTGTAGCATTGCTGCCCTTTTGTGGTTCCTTGCATGCCCAAAGTCTCTTTTCCGAGAAACTTGACAGCATAGTGTCGCCTATCGAGAAGCATGCTTACGACTATGATGAAAAAGGTAACAACACCCTGCACAGCTGCTTCGTACGTCAGGGCGGTTCATGGCTTCTTGATGCCGAGTACCAATATCAGTATCTGGGTGAGACGGTGCGTTCCTCGTATGCCAAGCGCTATGCGCCGTCGGGCGAGATGCAATGGCAATACTCAGAAGACCTTACCACGTTTGCTCAGGGAAACCACTTTGTACTCACGTCGCCTTACTATTGCTACGTCACCTCGATGGACAACGAGAATCGGCAGCTGACAAGCATCATGATGGATCCTGTCGATAACGGCGAGTGGAAGGAAGTTCAAAAGGAAATAAGACGCTATGATGCCGATGGACGAACGGTGCTCATTGAGACGTACCGTATGCAGGATGACGAATGGGTGGGCATTTCGCACATGCAGATGCACTACAACGAAGAAGGACTCCTGGCCGAAGTGCAGACGGCTGAATGGCAAAGCGGCGAATGGGTGGCCAAGGACAGACTTGTGTCGGAGTATAATGCCAATGGGCAGAAAACACGCTATGCCATTTATGTGAAAAAAGAGGGAAACATGGTGCTCTGCGACGAAACAGAAACTACCTACGACGGTGCTTTCGTGAAGCGAAAGATACGACAGCTTTATGATTATGTGAATGGTGAACTGGTCGTTGCCAATGAATTTGAGACGCTCTATGATGAGCATCACAATCTGGAATTGTATGAAAGCAAACAACGCTTCGTCAACCACTACGACCACGAAGGCCTGCTGGCTGACGTGCTGTGCTATGTACGCCAGGATGGCGAGTGGGTGCAGACGGACAAGGCAGAGTTTGCCTATCCTGAAGATGGCACTACTGAGATGCTGGTTTGGCAGGTTGAACAAGACTGCTTGGAAGCCACAACGGCGCAGCATGCAAGGTTGAAACTTGTGATGAAGCAGAACGAGCAGGGACACATTGGCAAGATGTGGTTCTACGGCTACGATAGGCAGGATGGCTCGCTGCAGCTTGTCTACGAGTGCGAACCCTGCTACTATGAAGATGCGCTTGCCGACCAGAAACTGCAACTGTACTGGAATCTCAGGTCGTTCTTGCTGACGGATGAAAGTCCGAGCGACTTGCTGGGTGACAGTGGCAAGTGTGTGAGGTATGGCAAGGTGGATGGTGTGAACCGTGTCATTGCATACAAGGAGAAGTGCCGTGAGGCAAATGCCTATGGTGGCATTACTACCTGCACGGCGCACTTGGTGTATGATACCATGACGGCATCCTACAAAAGTTTGGGGCATGAGGGAAGGAAGACGCTGGGTAAAAACGTGAGAATGGAAGTAATGACGGACATTGACGAGACGTGGGACGGTGAGAAGTGGGTGTTGAAATCTGCGTTGCTGACCGACGAATGTACCCAGGGATACATTCCTTTGCGTCAAACCCAAAAACAGATTGTCGACGGCGAGGAGATGGTAGATGAGTATGTCTTCAACTATGACTTTGAGGCCGATGTGAACGACATTTGTCACGGTAATGCGCTGAGTGAACTGAAGTGTACGTCCATCGACCATTATGATGGCAGCGGAAAGTGCGTTGACCAAACGTTGTATTACTATTCCCCCATGGGAGGTGCCACCGCTGTGGCGTCTGCCTCTGCTGGCGGTGATGTTCCCTCGTACATCTATGATGTGACGGGACGTTCTTTGTCACGTATGCAGAAAGGCATCAACATCGTGCGTAAAGGCAACGCGACAAGGAAAGTCATCGGGCAGTAAGGTATTTTGATGAGCCGACAGGCATATTTTTTCTGCCATTATTTTGTGAAATGAATAATTCTTTGTATTTTTGCTTTGTAAATGGCAATGAGGTATTCACATCTGCCCATCGTGATGAAAATATTTACCCATCGTGATGAAAATACTTGCCCATCGTGATGAAAGTATTTGTCCATCGTGATGAAAGTATTTGTCCATCGTGATGAAA
>JAKSLO010000113.1 GCA_024401185.1 Bacteroidaceae bacterium
TGCCTTGTTTTTCTTGTCTATCTCGATGCAGTTTATTATCTTTGTGGAAAATTACTAAGTGTGTCAGACCATGGGAAAACTAATCATTGAGATACCACCTATCAGCGAACAGGATTGCTACTACTTGCAGGAGCGGTACAAGCCCAGTTTCAACTATCCGTTGCATAAGCATAATGCCTTTGAACTGAACTTCGTGGAGCATTGCAGCGGAGCTCGCCGTATTGTGGGCGACAACATGGAGGTCTTGGGTGACTTTGACCTTGCACTCATCGGCTGTAACCTGGAACATGTGTGGGAGCAGTATGAATGCAAGACTGACACGATACATGAGATTACGATTCAGATGCCCCCAAACTTCTTCTCGGACGAATGGCTGGCACGCCGTGTGATGCAACCGGTGAAGGAACTGTTTGAGAGTGCCCAGGTGGGAGTGGCCTTTGGCATGAAGGCCATCATGACGGTGTTTGAGCGCCTCAATACCCTGGCAAAGTCCGAACCGTCGTTTTCCACGGCCATGACGGTGGTAAGCATCCTGTACGACCTTGCCACGTCGGGCGACTACCACAGGCTTTCGTCATCGCACTACTCGCATGTAGAGGTGCCGGTAACGAGTCGTAGGGTGCAGCGCATCAAGGACTACGTCGATACGCATTTTCAGGATGAGATTCGCATGGAGACGCTCTCTGAGTTGGTAAACATGACGCCCAATGCCTTGAGCCGTTTCTTCAAACAGCATACCAATTGCTCTATCTCCAACTATATCAACGATGTACGCATAGGCAAGGCTACCGAACTACTGACCGACAGCACACAGACGGTGGTGGAGATAAGCTATAAATGTGGTTTCAACACAATCTCTAACTTCAACCGTACCTTCAAAAGCATCAAGGGTGTCACGCCTACAGAGTTCAGGGAAAGCTATAAGAAGAATACATACTTAATTTAGTATTAAAAAAACTATACAAAATATCGTTATTTTTGCCCGGAAGGATAGTCTTTCGGGCTTTTTTTGTCCTATTATCCTCCAAGTATCTATCGGTCTGACTATTGCATTATACCTGTCTAATTCCCATGTCGTTCCCACCTTTGTCCCACTCTAAGTGGGAGGGAAGTGGGAGCCAAGTGGGAGGGAAGTGGGAGGCAGAGTATAGGAAAGCCGTATTTTCTCCGATATTTGTGTGTAGCCTTCTGGTTAGTCAATTGGGCGTGAATGAGAAGGTAGTGGGTTGATGAATATGTTTTACAAAACTGTTTTTGTGAACAAATGGAACGCCTAATAAGTGTTTTTGCCTTCGGCTAACGCGAATTTCCGAAAATTTGCCGAAAATTAAACGTAAATTATTCTTGGCAGAAAAGTGTTTTCGAATAAATTTACGGGTAATTAGAGGATATTTACGTTAAGCGACAGCGATATCTATTTCATTTGTACAGGTCGAAATTTTTTATGCCGAATGGCCTTTTGTTGCTTGCACTTTTTGATTCGTGTGATGAGCTGATTCAAAAAATCACAAGACTGGTTTGGCTGGCTAAGACAATGGGACAGGTAGTCTTGTGGTAGCTATGGAGGGGGTGTCTTACCGGTTGTCTTGAGGCTTATTTGGGTAGAAAAATACAATTAGGTTAATTTTGTAGCATTTATGGATAGAATTGTGTAAGGTTTGCTGAAGAATACTTTATATCTTTGCAGCGTGAAATGATGTAACCCATCACATAGTGCCTTTTCGGTCTCCTGCTAACCGGGTTTAGGACACGCAAAACGAGGGGGTGAAACTATGGGTGAGGGCGAAAAGAGAAAGCATACAATGTGTGAAAAAGGAAGGCATACAACGTGTGGACTAACTAACAACAATATACAATGAAGAATCTGAAAACAATCGTTGCAACATTCTGTCTGGCATTGACTTTCGGGGCTTGTGCCGACAAGAAGCAGAAGGTGGAGGAGGAACCTCTCTCGGCCATTGAGTACGCCCAAACCCTCGGTATGGGTTGGAACCTCGGAAACAACCTTGATGCCTGGGAAGGCAGTACGGGTGTAGCCGTAGAGACATGCTGGAAGAATGGTGAAGCCACACAGGCCGCTTTTGATGCAGTAGCCAAGGCGGGCTTCAAGAGTGTGCGCATCCCCGTGACATGGCTCGGACACTTTGGCGAGGCACCCGATTATACCATCGACAAGGTGCGTATGAACCGTGTGGCCGAGGTACTTGGCTATGCTCACAAGGCTGGTCTTAAGGCCATTGTCAACATACACCATGACGGTCATGCCGATGGAAGTCATGCTGACACCTACACCTGGCTCAAGGTGCAGGAGGCTGCCAAGAACGACAGTCTGAATAATGCCATCAAGGCACAGCTTACTGCCATCTGGACGCAGATAGCCAACCGCTTCAAGGACGAGGGTGACTGGCTCATCTTCGAGACTATGAACGAGATTCATGATGGCAACTGGGGCAACGAGTCGGTGATGGAGAACCCTCAGGACCAGTATCGTGTGCTGAACGAGTGGAACCAGGCTGCGCTTGATGCTATCCGTGCCACGGGTGGCAACAACGAGACGCGCTACGTTGGCATACCCGGTTATGTGTGCCAGCCCTGGCTTACCAGTCGTACACTCGTGCTGCCCAAGGACAAGGTGGAGGGCAAGCTGATGGTGGCCGTTCATTCGTACGATCCCTGGGACTATGCCGGTTCGGGCAAGTACACGGAGTGGGGACACACCAGTACCGTGACCAACGAAGAGGGTAACATCATGTACCAGGAGGGTGAGAAGGAGTATGTGGCTATGCTCGACAACCTCTACGAGACCTACATCAAGAAGGGCATCCCTGTCTATTTCGGTGAGTTTGCCTGTGTGCACCGCTCTACCGAGCGTGCCGAGGCTTTCCGCAAGTACTACCTTGAGTATGTGTGCAAGGCTATGAAGGACCGCAAGATGGTAGGCTTCTACTGGGACAACGGTTATGAGCACAACCGCGACAATCCAGATACCGACGATGATGTGTTCGGCCTTATCGACCATGCCACGGGCAAGTTCATCCTCGACGGAGAGGAGATCTGCAAGATTATGATCAACGCATGGGAGAACACCGACTCGCTCTACACACTTGAGAGCGTGTACGAGAAGGCGCCAAAGAATTGAAAGTGAAAAAAGAATTGATAAGTCGAGGATTCGAGGAATCGATGTTTCGATGATTCGATGGGTCGATGATTCGATGGGTCGAGGATTCGATGATTCGATAGCTCGATGATTCGATGATTCGATAATTCGACTTCTCGATAATTCCAAAATTAAAAAAATCAAATGAAAAGAATTTTATTATCCCTGTTATTGTCTTCTACATGCCTTGTGGCAGGTGCTCAGCAGAAAACGGATGCCCAGCTTGAGGCAAAGGTGCAGAAGGCACTTAGTCAGATGACCCTTGAGGAGAAAATACGCTTGAGCTATGCTCAGTCAAAGTTTACCAGTCCTGGTGTACCTCGTCTCGGCATTCCCGAGCTGCATACCAGCGACGGACCTCATGGTGTAAGAATGGAAATCAACTGGAACGATTGGGGACATGCCAATTGGACCAACGACTCATGTACGGCATTCCCCGCCCTGACCTGTCTGGCTGCCACATGGAACCCCGAGATGGCTCGCCTCTATGGTCGCAACGTAGGCGAGGAGGCACTCTATCGTAAGAAGTCTGTACTCTTGGGTCCTGGTGTCAACCTCTATCGTACTCCCCTCAACGGACGTAACTTTGAGTATATGGGCGAGGATCCCTATCTGGCAGGTCAGATGGCAGTACCTTACATCCAGGGTTTGCAGAGCAACGGTGTGGCATGCTGCGTGAAGCACTATGCCTTGAACGAGCAGGAGGTCTTCCGCGGACACGTAGATGTGCGCATCTCCGACCGTGCGCTCTATGAGCTTTACCTGCGTCCGTTCCAGGCAGCCGTACAAGAGGGTGGCGCATGGAGCATCATGGGTAGCTACAACCAGTATCTTGACCAGCACACCACCCACAACAAGCGTCTTATCAATGAAATACTGAAGGGCGAGTGGAAGTTTGACGGTGCAGTCATCAGCGACTGGGGTGCAGCCCACAACACCGAGGAGAGCATCTTCAACGGTCTTGACCTTGAGATGGGAACCGGTACTGACGGTCTGATTACCGAGTCGCGCAACTCATACGACGACTATTACCTGGGACGTGCCTATCTGGAGAAGTGCCGCCGTGGCGAGGTTCCCATGTCGGTCATCAACGACAAGGCAGCCCGTATGCTTCGTCTGCTGTTCCGTACGGAGATGGCTGAAGGTCGCGGATTCGGCGCCATGAACTCTGCCGAGCACTTGGCTGCTGCACGCAGTATTGCCCAGGAAGGCATCGTGCTGCTGAAGAACGAGGCAACTGCCTCAAAGACTCCCTTGCTGCCTTTGACTCTTGAGCGTCTGGCTCAGCTTAAGGCAGGCAAGAGTGGTCGCACCACCATCCTTGTGGTAGGCGAGAATGCTACCCGTAGCCTTTGTGCAGGTGGCGGCAGTAGTGAGTTGAAGCCTCGCGATGAGGTGTCGCCCCTTCGTGGCATCACCGAGCGTTATGGCAAGGATTGCGAAGTGAAGTACGCCAAGGGCTATGTGTCGGGTCCCAGCATGTACGGCAGGGTATTCGATATGCCAGAGGCAACCTACGACTCTCTGCGCAACGAGGCTGTGAGCATGGCCAAGGAGGCAGATGTGGTGATCTATGTGGGTGGCCTGAACAAGAACCATCAGCAGGATTGCGAGGGTGGCGACCGTCTTTCCTATGGTCTTCCCTTCGGTCAGGACAAGCTCATCAGCGACTTGCTCAGCGCCAACCGCAATACCGTCCTGGTATTGGTATCGGGCAACGCATACGCTATGCCCTGGCTCGACAAGGCTTCTACCCTTGTGCAGTCTTGGTATCTGGGCAGCGAGGCAGGCCATGCCCTGGCCGACGTGCTTTCGGGTGATGTTTGTCCCTCGGGCAAGCTTCCCTTCTCATTTGCCTATGACTTGACCGACTATCCCGCTCACAAGATGGGTTCTGTAGGCTATCCCGGCGTATCGCCCGAGAAGTTGCCTCAGGGCTATGCGGGCGAGGCAGGCAAGCCCCTCTCTTCCGACAACATCCTGAAGGCTGCCATTGAGGGCTGGAAGGGCATCAGCTTCACCGACGAGAAGAGCCGCGGCCGTAAGGGTGACGACTCACAGGTGTATGGTGAGGACATCCTGCTGGGCTATCGCTGGTTTGACTACTTCGGACAGAATGGTACCTACTCAGCCAAGACTAAGAAGGCTAAGAACTGCCGCGTATGCTTCCCCTTCGGCTATGGCCTGAGCTATACCACCTTCAGCTACGGTAAGCCCTCTATCGAAGGCAGAACCGTGAGTGTGACCGTCAAGAACACCGGTGCCGTGAAGGGCAAGGAGATTGTGCAGTTCTATGTGGGCGACGACAAGGCTTCGGTCATCCGTCCCGTCAAGGAGTTGAAGTCGTTCAGCAAGGTTGAGCTGAATCCCGGCGAGGAGAAGGTGGTTACATACACCGTGAGCGATGACGACCTCAAGTTCTTTGATGAGGTATCGCACAAGTGGACTTCAGAGCCTGGTACCTTCACTATCTCTGTAGCCTCTTCTTCAGCCGATGTGAAGGGCAAGGTGAAACTTCAAAACTAAAATTTGTTTTTCAATGAAAAAATCGTTTATTCTATTATGTGCAGCAGGTTCGCTGGTGGCATGTAAGAGTAAAATATATGAGGATACCAATCAGGGTGTCGTAGTTCATGTTCAGCAGCAGGTCAATGCCGATTCTGCAGGCTATCAGTCACCCCGACTGGTACGCTTGCAGGTGATGGGCGAGAAGATAATCCACGTATCTGCCACAGCCGAGAAGGCCTTTGCCGACAAGCAGAGTCTGATCATTGTGGATCAGAAGGCAGAAACACCATACGATGTGCTGGAGCATGGCGATACCATCACGGTATCTACCAAAAGCATCAAGGCCAACGTGCTGACTACTACGGGTGAGGTATGGTTTGCCGATTCGCTGGGCAACCTCATCGTGCATGAGCAGAACGGCGGTGGCAAGCAGTTTACCCCCTATGAGTGCACCCAGGAGCATGCCGATGGCAAGTATGAGACCTACAAGGGATGGAGCATCCGCCAGGTGTTTGAGAGTCCTGAGGATGAGGCCTTCTACGGTCTTGGTCAGCATCAGGCCGACGAGTGGAACTACAAGGGCCGCAACGAGGAACTCTTCCAGTACAACACCAAGGTCAGCATTCCGTTTGTGGTTTCTTCCAACAACTACGGCATCCTGCTCGACAGCTATTCACTCTGTCGCTTTGGCAATCCACAGGATTACAGTCAGTTGCATAAAGTCTTCAAGCTGACCGACAAGGACGGCAAGGAAGGAGCCTTGACAGGTACCTACACGTCGCCCGACGAAGAGACGCTGGTACGCCGTGAGGATTCGTTGTATTTCGAGAACCTGAAGTCGGCCAAGAATCTTCCTAAGTTCAATCTGAACAATGCCACCGTGGTGTATGAAGGCACCATCGAGCCTCTGGAGACAGGCGAGTACCGCTTCTCACATTATTATTCAGGTTACCAGCGCATCTTCATTGACGGCAAGGACGTCTATACCGAGGATGTGGCAGGTACAGGCAGTACCGACCAAACCATCTGGCGTACGGCATGGAACCCCAATGCCCGTAAGTTTGCCGTGAATCTGGAGAAGGGCAAAAAGTATAGCTTCCGCCTGGAGTGGACTCCCGATGGTGGTGAGGCATACTGCGGTCTGCGCGCCTATGCCCCTGTAAGTAACGAGGAGCAGCAGAAGCTGTCGTTCTGGAGTGAGATGACCCAGCAGCTGGATTACTACTTCATGGCAGGCGACAATGCCGACGAGGTTATCTCGGGCTACCGCACCCTTACGGGCAAGGCACAAATCATGCCCGACTGGCTCTTCGGCTATTGGCAGTCGCGTGAGCGCTACAAGACCCAGAGCGAGATTCTGGATGCCTTGGCAGGATTCCGTGAGCGCCATCTGCCCATCGACAACATCGTGATGGACTGGAACTACTGGACTCCCGATTCATGGGGAGCCTTTGAGTTCGACCCCACCCGTTTCTCTGATCCCGCAGGCATGATTGACACCATTCATCAGAATCATGCCAAGATTATGATTTCGTGCTGGCCCAAGTATTACCTTACCGTGGACAACTATAAGGAAATGCTCGACAAGGGCTTCATCTATCAGCAGACGCTGAAGGACTCGATGTTCGACTGGCTGGGTTATCAGTATGCCTTCTATGATGCATACGCTCCCGAGGCACGTAAGATTTTCTGGCGTCAGCTCTATGAGAAGCTGGGCACCATTGGCATGGATGCATGGTGGATGGATGCCTCAGAGCCCAATGTGCGCGACTGCACCGACATGGAGTATCGCAAGCTTTTGTGTGGACCTACTGCCTACGGTTCGTCAGACGAGTATTTCAATGCTTACTCTATTGTGAACGCTGAGGCCATCTACGACGGACAGCGTGCCTATGAGACTGCTGTGGAGAAGCGTGGCATTGATGCCAAGGACTCTAAGACGCTGCAGAATGCCGTAGAGTGGGATGACCGCGGCTTTGGCAACCAGTTCTCGCCCAACAACAAGCGTGTGTTCCTGCTTACCCGCAACGGTTTTGCCGCCGAGCAGCGTTATTCCACCGCTACATGGTCGGGCGATATCGGTACACGTTGGGAGGATATGAAGGCTCAGATTACCGCAGGCTTGAACTTCTCTATCTCGGGTGTTCCCTATTGGAGCCAGGATATTGGTGGTTTCTCGGTAGAGAAGCGTTTCGAGGCTGCCCAGCGTCTGTACGATGCCAAGGGCACAGAGAATGCCGACCTGAAGGAGTGGCGCGAGATGAACACCCGTTGGCACCAGTGGGGTATGTGGGCTCCCATGTACCGCACTCACGGACAGTTCCCCTTCCGCGAGCCTTGGAACATCGCTCCCGAAGGTCATCCTGCCTATAATGCCATCAAGGCTTGCCTTGACCTGCGCTACCGCCTGATGCCCTACATCTATTCGTTGGCAGCTGACGTGCATTTCAAGGATTACACTATGATGCGTCCCCTCGTGATGGACTTTGGCAAGGACAAGGCAGTACGTAACATTGGCTATCAGTTTATGTTCGGTCCCTCTATCATGGTCAATCCCGTCTATGCCTATAAGGCACGCAGCCGTGAGGTGTATTTCCCCAAGGACAATATATGGTATGACTTCTTCACCGGTAGTGTGACCTCACAGGGTGGTGAGACCCTCAACATCCCCGCACCTTATGAGCGCATTCCTCTCTTCGTACGTGCCGGAAGCATCATCCCCGTGGGTCCTGCTCTCGAATATACCCAGCAGGCAAAGGCAGAGAACATCCGTCTGTATGTGTACCAGGGTGCTGATGGTTCGTTCAACCTCTATGAGGATGAGGGTACCAACTATGGATATGAGGAAGGCCGTTATGCCAACATACCTATCAGCTACAACGAGGCTACCAAGACTCT